>JBOGTX010000127.1:0-2639 GCA_050695695.1 Chloroflexota bacterium | reverse complement strand
CTCGCCAGCCTGGCGCTGCTCAAGAAACGCCCGGATCAGGCGCTCGACGTAATACTTGGCCTGATCGCTCGGAACGCGGCGCAGCACCGATTTTCCGATCTGGGCGTCGGGACCGAGGCCGCCACGCAGAAAGATCTCGTAGGCTTGGATCTTCTCGCCCCCGGCGGTGCGCTCGCGGGCGGTCGTGCCCTGGAGGCCAATGTCGCCGGTCCAGTGGTGCGCGCAGGCGTGAGGGCAGCCGTCGACGTGGACCCGCACCTCATCGGCCGCGCGGCCAAACGTCTGCTCGAGGTGCTGGATGATCTCGTCGAGCTTGCTCTTGGTCTCAGCCACCGCGTAGTTGCAGAGCGGCTCGCCGGTGCAGGCAATGCCCGACGCGTGGTGGCGGCTGACGTTCAAGGGAAAGCCAATGTCTTCCACGGTGCGGATCGTCTCGTCCACCCGCTCGTCCGGGACACCGCCGAGGATGAAGTTCTGCTGGCGAGTCAGCCGAACGTCGCCACCGAGCGAATCGACAAGGTCGGCGATCCGCAGCATCTGCTGGCCGGTCACCTGTCCGAGATAGACCGGGAAGCCGATGTAGCTGAGCCCCGGCTGCTTCTGACGGTGGACGCCGACGTGCTCGGTTTCGCCGCGCGGCAGCGGTTCCGCCTCGAGATCGATCAGCCGACGACCGAGCCGGCGCTCGATCAGCGCGCGCATCCCCTCGGGGCCGTAGTCGTCGACCATGAACTTCAGCCGTGCCTTTACGCGCGAGAGGCGATATTTCAGGTCTTCTTTCCAGCCGTCGAGGATCGCGCGGGTCACCTCCAGCGCCTCCTCGCGGGGAATGAAGACGCCGATCGGACGGGCAATCCGCGGCGTCGCGGAAAGGCCACCGCCCAGCCGTAGGGCGTAGCCGAGTTGCCCGCGCTGCTGAGTTCCGATCAAGGTAATGCAGTTCAGCTCCGGCGCGTTGCACTGATAGGCGCAAGTCGAGATCGTGATCTTGTGCTTGCGCGGCAGGTCGGAGTATTCACGATTGCCGTAGAAGAAACCAGCTGCCTCGTCGATGAGCGGTCGCGCGTCGAACAGCTCCTCGGCGTCGATGCCGGCCACCGGGCAGCCGGTGATGTTCCGAACGGTATCGCCGCAACCGCCCAGCGTCGAGATGCCGGCCTTGTCAAGGGTCGCGAAGACGTCGGGCAGGTGATCCAGGCGAATCCAGTGAAGCTGGATATTCTGGCGGGTGCTCAGCTCGGTGTAATCGCGGCTGTAACGGACCGCGAGCTCGCCGATCGTCCGGAGCGCGGTCGCGCTGAGGATCCCGCTCGGCACCTTGATCCGCATCATGAAGTAGCCGACCTTCGGCTTATCGTGGTACAGACCGTACCATTGCAGCCGGACGATGTCGTCTTCGGAGACGGCTTCGTAGCCACGCTCGATCAGATCGGGCAGATAGTCGATCACGTCGAGCGGAAAGGTCTCGCGCTTGAGACGCTCGATGGAGTTACGGCGCAGAACCAGATCGAGACTCGGCGCTTCTGGCACGGAAGCCCTCCTCATGAGTTTTGATTGGTTCCAGACAGCGCCGCCGACTGGACGTAGCCGGCGCGCTCGAGCGCGGCGAGAACCGTGGCCACGCTCTCGGCGGGGCTCTGGCGATTGGTCTCCACCACCACGTCCGGATCCGCCGGCTCTTCGTACGGATCGGATACGCCGGTGAAGTTGGCGATCTCACCGCGCAGCGCCTTCGCGTACAGCCCTTTGACGTCGCGGCGAACGAGCTCTTCCAGCGAGCACTTCACGTGGACTTCGAGAAAACGGCCGATCGATTCACGTGCTTCGTCGCGGGTGTTGCGGTAGGGGGAGATCGCGGCGACGATGACGACGACGCCGTTACGGGTCAGCAGCCTGCCGACGAAGGCGATGCGCCGGATGTTGGTATCGCGGTCCTCGCGGGAATACCCGAGCCCTTTGCTCAGGTTTTGCCGAACGATATCCCCATCGAGAACCTCGACCCGCAGTCCGCGGTGACGTAGCTCGCCCTCGAGCCGCGTCGCGATCGTGCTCTTGCCAGCCCCCGAGAGACCGGTCAGCCAGATGGTGACGCCCTGGTTCACGGCTGGAACACCCTCCATCGACCAATCGACGAAGCGGTCTGAGAACCTCTTCCCCGCCAACCCCGGTTCCCGGGAGCCGCGGCACCTCGTCAGGCCTGATAATTCATTACTAAGTTGATTCAGATTATTTGTTTTTATACCACGCCCGCCGGTCGCCTGTCAATACTTTAGGGGCGGGCGGCCAGCCGAGGCGGGCAAGTTGCGCGAGGCTCGCGCGGCGCGGTACACTCACCGGGGCAATAGCTCAGGAATTTTCCCCATGGAGGCGATACACCAGTGGCTGACGTGACGATCACTCCGCGAAAAAACGGACCTTACCGCGTCGAAGGGCCGATCACGCTCGTGGATCCGGAAGGCAACGCATTCGCGGTGAACGAGCCGATCATTTTCCTCTGCCGGTGCGGGCACTCGTCGAACAAGCCGTTCTGTGACGGTACCCACAAGACGATCGGCTTCCAGGCCGACACCAAAGCGCCAACGACTGCCGCGGCCGAATAAGAACTCCGCTGAAGACGGGGATGCGGCGGCACGCCGTGC
>JBOGTX010000126.1:0-9812 GCA_050695695.1 Chloroflexota bacterium | reverse complement strand
CTCACCCCGCTGCCCCTGGCTCGATCCTTTAATGACCGAGCGAGAACGCCAGTGCCGCGACGCCGACGGCGAGCGCCACCAGGGCGATGCCAACCAGGTAGGCGTACTCGCCGACGCGCGACCGGAGCGAGGGGTGCAAGATCTCGGCGGCGTCCTTCGGTTGACGGAAGCCGCGCAGGCGCAAGGCGTTGGTCACGACGCTAACGCTGCTCATCGCCATCGCCGCCGCGGCAAGCATCGGGCTGAGCAAGAGGTGGAAGAACGGGTAGAGAACGCCCATCGCCACCGGAATCAGCACGACGTTGTAGGCGAACGCCCAGAACAGGCCCTGCTTAATCACCCCGACCGTCTTGCGCGAGAGGGCGATCGCGGTGATGATCGTCCGCGGGTCGCCGCCGATCAGGGTGACGTCCGAGGCGGCCATCGCCACGTCGGTGCCGGTCCCGATCGCGATCCCCAGATCGGCTTGCGCCAGGGCCGGGGCATCGTTGATGCCGTCGCCGACCATCGCCACGACCCGTCCTTCGGATTGGAGCGCCTTGACCTGCTCCGCCTTCTGGCCGGGGAGAACCTCGGCCAGCACGTGCTCGTCGTCGATTCCGGCCAGGCGCGCGATTGCCAGCGCGGTCGCACGGTTGTCGCCGGTCAGCATCCAGGTCTCCAGGCCAAGCGCCCGAAGCTGCTCGATCGCCCCGAGGGATTCGGGCTTGAGGGTGTCGGCGACGCCAATCGCGCCGGCGAGCTCGCCATCCACCGCGACGTACAGTGGGGTCGCCCCGTCGCGCGCCAGGGCGTCGGCCGATTCCCGGAGCTCGGCGAGGCTGACCCCGGCCGCCTCGAGTGCCGAGCCATTGCCGATGACGAGGGCGCGACCGGCGACCGTCGCCCAGATACCCCGGCCGGCGATCGCCTGAAAACCATCGGTCCTCGGCAGGTCGAGCCCGCGCTCCCGCGCTTCGCTGACGACTGCCTCGCCGAGCGGGTGCTCGGACCCCACTTCCGCCGCGCCGGCCAGGCGGATCAGCTCGTCCTGAGTCAGTCCATCAAGGGCGAGCACGCTCGTCACGCGGGGCTTGCCGCGGGTCAGGGTGCCGGTCTTGTCCAGGACCACGGTGTCGATCTTCCGAGCCTGTTCGAGCGCCTCACCGCCCCGGATCAGGATACCGTGCTCGGCGGCCTGGCCGGTGCCGACCATGATCGCGGTTGGCGTCGCCAGCCCGAGCGCGCACGTGCAGGCGATGATCAGCACGTCGATCGCGGCTTGCAGCGCGAGGGTCAGCCGGGGCTCGGGCCCCAGGACCAGCCAGCCAAAGAAAGTGAGCGCGGCCAGCGCGAGGATGGCCGGCACGAAATAGGAGGCGATCGTGTCGGCGAGGCGCTGGATTGGCGCCTTCGAGCCCTGGGCCTCCTCGACCAGCCGGACGATCTGGGCGAGGGTCGAGTCGCGACCAACCTTCGTCGTCCGAAAGACGAACGAGCCGGTCTTGTTCAAGGTCGCGCCAATGACCCGATCGCCAACGCCCTTTTCAACCGGCAGGCTCTCGCCGGTCAGCATGCTCTCGTCGAGCGTCGAGCCGCCCTCGGCGACGACGCCGTCCACCGGAACCTTCTCGCCCGGGCGCACCCGGACCAGGTCGCCGACCTTGACCGAATCGACCGGAACGTCCCGCTCGAGGCCGCCGCGGATCACCCGCGCCGTCCTGGCTTGCAGCCCCATCAGCGCTTTGATCGCCCCACCGGCCTGCTTCTTCGCTCGCGCTTCTAGCCAGCGACCGAGCAGGATCAGCGCGATGATGATCACCGCCGACTCGTAGTAGACGTGGGCCTGGAAGCCCCAGCGCTGGGCCAGGGAAGGCCAGAGGGTCACGAACGCGGAGTAGCCGTAGGCGACGCTGGTGCCGAGCGCGACCAGGGTATTCATATTGGTGCTGCCGTGCTTCCCGGCGGCCCAGGCGGCCTGGTAGAAGACCTGGCCGGCCCAGACCTGGATGACCGTCGCCGCGATCAGCAGCACCGGCGCCAGCAGAACCATGTCAAGACCGAGCGGCAGGTACATCAGCGCCATCATCGCGACGCCGACGCCGAGGCTGACCAGCGCCTTGCGCTTCAGGTCGCTGACTTCGCGCTGGCGAGCCAGCTCGTGTTGATCCACGGCCGGTTCGGCGGACTCCGCGGCGCCAGGCGCCGCGCTGGCTGGCGGCGGCGTTGGCGGCACGAGGGCGCCGACCTTGTATCCGGCCTTCTCGACCGCCGCGCCCAGCCGGTCCAGGTCGACCAGCGCCGGATCGAAGATGACCTTCGCCTTTTCGGTCGCCAGGTTGACGCTCGCCTCCTGGACGCCGGGCACCTTCGCGAGCGATCTTTCGACCCGTCGTACGCAGGAGGCGCAGGTCATCCCTTCGATCGGCAGGCTGACTTCGCGCGCGTCCGGCGTGGCGGCCAGCTCTTTGGCCTCAACCGTCATTCAATCTACCTCCGGGAAAGCTCGAAGAGCTCGGCGAGCTCGCGAACCATCTCCTGTTCGCGACCGTCACGGAAGCCCTCGACCACGCAGCCGTTGAGGTGACCGTCGAGGAGCGCCGCCTCGAACTTCTGGAGGGCGCGCTCGACGGCGTAGGTTTGTTTGAGGATGTCCACGCAGTACTGGTCGTCTTCGACCATCTTGCCAATGCCTTTCAAATGCCCCTCGATCGTCGCCAGGCGATTGAGGATATCTTTCTTGTTTGCTCGCACGATTTTCTTCTCGTTATTGGTTAGATCCCACCCCCTATGGGAGGGGGTACAAGATCACTATACGACACGCGGTCGCGATCGTCAAGGAAGAATCGCGGCCAGATTCGTCGGGCAAGATTCGGAAGAGCTGGCGGCGATTTGGCGCCCGACGCGCGGTATAATGAGACGAGGAGGCGCGCGATGACGCTCCAGTTGACCAGGCGGCGCTTCACGGTCACGCAATACGGGCAGATGGCCGAAACCGGCATCCTGACGGAGGGCGACCGCGTTGAGCTCATCGACGGCGAGATTCTCGAGATGACGCCGATTGGACGACGACACGCGGCGGCGGTCAAGCGTCTCAACCGGGTGTTGTCGCGGATGGTTGGCGACGGGGCGCAGATCGGTATCCAGGATCCGGTCCGCCTTGACGAAAACACCGAGCTCCAACCGGACGTCACATTATTGGTCGAGCGCGCCGATTTTTACGCGTCCGGCCACCCGACTCCGCTGGACGTTCTCCTGTTGATCGAGGTGTCCGATTCGACGTTACAGCTCGACCGTGAGATCAAGGTCCCGCTGTACGCTCGCACCGACATCCGTGAAGTCTGGCTGGTGGACCTGACCGACGACGCGATCGTGGTCTGCCGAGAGCCATCCCTCGACGGATACCACACCGTGCGCACCGCGCGTCGCGGCGAATGGCTCAGTCCTTTGGCCTTTCCCGGCCGAGAGATCGCCGTTTCCGACATTCTGGGCTGAGCGGCCAGCGATCCCGGCTCGCGCAAGAGCGAGGCGACCGCGTCGACGTCGGCGACGATGTACCGGACGCTGATGGTACTCGTCTTTGTTCTCCTCATCGCGCAAATGCGTTCACCCGGAGGACTGGTTATCGGGTTCATCACCGGGCTCGACACGCTAGCCTTAGATCACCGGTCAGTTGGTGAAGATGTCGGCCTCGATGATCGGATAACCACTCTCCAGACAGTCGTGCTCGGAGCGCAGGGTGTTTGGCTCGTAGTCACGGGGGGCGACGACGTCATTGTAGCGCCAGACCGGGCTATACTGGGGATCCCCGGGCTTGGAATCGTAGATGCCGAACTGGCCGGGAACGCGCTCCGGCTTGCCATCGGCCCCATCGACCGAGTAGACGACAACGTACTCCTTCGCCGACTTCTGGCGTTCGGGGTCGACGTGAATGATCCCCAGCGGTAATGCGTAGACGATCTCGCCACGCACCCAGCGCGGACCGACCCGCTGCTTATAGGGATTCGTGTAGTCGTAACCCGGCTCGTGCACCGGGTCGGTCAGGTCACGGGTGTAGTGCAAGCCACCGGTTGGATCGTGAGCCATCACATCTCCTTTTTCGACATCCGGTTATCGGTCGGGCGTCTCCTCCAGACTGGCCGGCCCTCGTCCTTCCAGCACCTCGCCGACCAGCTCGCCGATTTTCTCGCGCGCCTCGGTCAGGGCCCAGCGTCCTTCGTCGGTGATCGCGTAGTATTTTCGCACTTTCCCGTCGACCACCCGGTCCTCGCGCGCGACGTACCCGGCCCCCTCCAGGCTGTGCAGGACCGGGTAGAGGGTGCCCGGACTCAGCTCGTAGCCGTGGCGCCGAAGCTCCTGGATCAGGGCGAGCCCGTACACCGGCTCCTGGGCAGCGTGGTGGAGAATGTGGATCTTGACGAAGCCGAGAAAGAACTCGCGGAGCATCGTATCTCACATCGTTATCGCAGCACGATAATAGCATCACGGTGGCGTGGCGCACAAGCACGAGATACTCTTGACACGACAAGACCCTCGAGGCTGATCCCATAGCCCCGTGTGACGAAATAGTCGAGGCCGGCCGACGGCTCACCGGCGCCGCGGGCGCCGGAGGTGGTCCAGCAGCGTTGCGAGGATCGCCACCATCAGCAGGGCGGTGCCAAGCGCGGCGGTCGCGAGCGAGATGCCCGTCCCAACCGCCAGCGAGACGAGGGCGGCGACGAGCGGGATGGCGTTCATCAGGGGGACGCGCAATCGGCGCTCGGGGTAACGCCGGAGGAGAATCCAGGTGGCGACGGCGGTCGCGGTGTAGACCAGCACCAGGAAGAAGACCGCGACGTCGATCAGCCCACCGAGGCTGACAAACAGCGAGGCGGCCAGCGCCGTCCCGCCCTGCACCACCAGCGCCACGTCAGGCGTCCCAAACCGCTGGCCGCGGTGCGCGAGGATCTCCGGGAAGATGGCTCGCTCGGCCAGCGTCACCGCCAGATCGACGGTTCCCATGGTGGTCGCCTCCGCGACGCCTCCGATCGAGACCACCGCGCCCGCCGTCATCAGCCCGAAGCCGACCGCGGCGGGAATGCCAAGGGCGGCGAGAGTGGCCGCCATCGCGAGGGCGATCGGCGCCGTGGATTGGCCGACCTGCTTCCAGGGGATCGCGACGAAGACGGCCAGGTTGGTGAAGAGGTAGAAGGCGATCGCGATGAGCATCCCCAGGATGATCCCCCGCGGCAGCGTCGTCCGGGGGTGGGCGATCGCGCCGGCCGGGAGCGCGGCGACCTCGAACCCGGCATAGGCCCAGAAGACCAGGACGAAGGCCGCGCCGAAGCCACTCCAGCCGAGCGGCGCGATTGGCAGTAAGCGCTCCCCGATCAGGTAGGGATGCCGGGCGGCGACCACCGCGACGGCCACGACCAGCGCGGCGAGCGGCACCAACTTGGCCACGGTGAGGACGTCGTCGATAGTGCCCGCCGCGCGAACGCCAACCAGATTGCTGACGGTGATGAACGCGACGAAGAGCACCTTGAACGCGATGACGTCCGCCGCCCCGAGGCCCAGCGCGCCGACCAGGTATCCCGACGCGGCAACCGGGAAGGCCGCCAGGGCGGACCACTCCGCGAGATAGAGCGCCCAGCCGACGATCGTGGCGGGAATCGCGCCGAGCGTCGCCCGGACGTAGGCATACGGTCCGCCCGCGGCCGGCTGGATCGCGGCGCACTGGGCGAAACAGAGCGCGATCAGGGCGGCCACGAGACCGGCGAGCGCCCAGTCGACGAGGAGGGCCGGTCCGACCAGGGGCGCGCCGAGCCCGGCGACGACGTAGATATCCGCGCCGATCACGGCGCCCACGACCAGACTGACGGCGTCGAAGAGCGAAAGCCGCGCTCCAGCCATCCTCATGATCGAGGGCAGGTCGAGCGCGGTGGCTTGCCACGAAGCTTGTTCATGCGGGATCCGAACGGACTGGCTCGCCGGCTGTCACGGGCTGATGGCCGCAATTTCTCGGCCGAGTCCGAGAAAGTAGGCCACCGATTCCGCGCGGGACAGATTGCTGGCCGGGGCGATCACGGAGGAGAGGGCTGGTCGGACAATTGCGTTGGTGCCGCCGAGGATCTCTGACGAGGAGGACTGGATGCAGATCGACACCGGGACTGCGTTCGATGCCCGCGTCGAACGCCGCTTGCACGACGAGCAGACCATCTGGCTGACGGTGGTTCGGTCTGATGGCACTCCCGAGCCGAACCCGGTCTGGTTCCTCTGGGATGGCTCGACCTTCTTGATCTACGGCAAGCGGGACTCGCACAAGCTGGAGCACCTCGCGCGCGATCGGCAAGTCTCGCTGAACTTCAACAGCAATGTGCACGGCGGCAACGTCGTCGTCTTCACTGGCGTGGCGACGATCGACGCCTCGGCTCCGCCGGCCGATCAGAATCCGCCTTACCTCGCCAAGTATCAGCAGGACATCCAGCGGATCGGCCTGACCCCGGAGAGTTTTGCCCACGCGTACTGCGCATCCATTCGGGTGACGCCGACTCACCTGCGCGGGAATTAGCCTGGGAGGGGCAAGGGGGTGAGGCCACGTGCCCGGTCGGCAAGCAGTCACCGTACCTCTTCAGACACCCTTCAGGCAGACGCCAAAGCGTTCGCGCCCGGCCCCGGGCAAGAAGGAAGCCAGACCGACGCCGGGATCAATCGGATTTGCTCTGGGGCCATGGCTGAGGGACGACGGGCAAAGCCTACCCTGGCTCGGGCACCGCTGACGTTACCCGAACGTTCCATGCTCCCCGATCGATCAGCTCGCGCTCGACGGCGACGACGTCCCCATCACCGGCCGGAGCGCGCACCACCACCTGACTCACCGAACGTCCCAGCCCGAGCGGAAGCAGCGCGCCGGTCAGCCAGCCGAGCGCCCCGAGGATTCCCGCCCCGAGCACCGGCACGGCGGTTCGCCCCGATGCGAGGGCCGGCGCGAGCGGGGCGATCACGAGCTGGCCGTTCCAGACCAGGATCCCCAGGACCAGGCCCACGATCAGCCCCACGAGCAGGCCGAGCCACGCCCCGACGCCGATCCGCACCACCACGATGCCCTCGTCGCCGGCGAACGCTTCCGAGGGGGAGAGGACGACGACGTGGGCGGCATAGCCGCGGTCTCGGAGACCATCCGCCGCCAGGCGGGCCCATCGCGCCGAGGAGAAATCCGCCACGATCCAGCGGGTTCGCCCTTCCGCCGTCTGGCTGGCCGACATTTTCCCTCCTACGGCGATCGGACCGACAGGTCGGCGTCCAGCTCGCCCTGGACGGCCTGGCTGATCGCGGTCGTCGAGCCGATGATCTGGCCGTGGTCGAAGAGCTGGTCGTCAACCGCGCCCCGGCTCGGCTTGACGGTCTGGGTCAGGTAGCGCGCGACCGGCTCCGGCACCTGGTTGGCCTGGACCAGCAGGATCGGTCCGTGCTTGCCCCGGTGGGAGAAGATCGCGGCCGGCGCGGCTTCTTGCCAATCGGCCGGGTTGACGAAGGTGAAGTTGTGGCCCGGCTCGGCGATCCCCCAGCCGAAGTCGCGCGGGGTGCGCCCGATCCACCAGCCGAGCCATTGGCCCGAATCGCGGAAGCCGGCGAAGAGCACCGACTCGGTGTAGGGATCCGGCGCGCCGAGCCGGACGACGTGGCCGAACTGGCCGAGCTCTGCCGCGACCTGATCGGAGATCACGGTGTCCGGGCCCATCAGGTACATGTAGGCGCCCATGAAGCGCGCCTTTAGCTCGGCGCGGGTCGCGTCGGGGATCGTGCCGCGGGTCACGTAGACGAAGCCGGTTGGCATGTGGGCGATGAACGAGAGAGCGGGCATGGCATAGTCCAGCCCATCGAGCGAGGCGACGACCACCGTGGGAGGGTGCAGGGAGTGGATCTCGGCGCGGTAATCGTCGACGGCCGTCGCCAGATCGGCCGGCGAGTCGGTGGGCCCGCGGATCCGGCGGACCGAATAGCCCAATTGCTCGGCCTCTCGGACGACGCCGTCGTCGATCGGTCCCATCACGTAGGCGGTTACCTTGCGGTCGAAGGCGTTGCCGTGCGGCTTGAAGCGCTCGAGCGCCGCGGCGGTCTCCGACGGGAGCCGATCCTGGTCGACAAACAGCAGCGGCCCGTCGATCGGGTGGTGGATCATCGGGACACTGGCAAACAGCGAGGCTTCGTCGTTGGGGCGAACCAGGATCACCGCGGTGGGCTGATCGGCCTCGCGGTTGGCCGGGTAGATCATCTGGGCGATCGCCACCGCGGTCTGGTCGGGGTTCTGGCCGCCCACCCGGTAGGTATTGCCAGTGACCAGCTCGTTCACCGGCAGCGGGGATGGCCGGGGTGCCGGCGCTTGCGCGGACGCGACGAAGATCGGCGCGAGCAACGC
Source organism: Chloroflexota bacterium (assembly GCA_050695695.1). Lineage (GTDB taxonomy): Bacteria > Chloroflexota > UBA6077 > FW602-bin22 > CADDYW01 > JAJPKB01. The sequence continues at coordinate 1,435 of JBOGTX010000126.1, read as the reverse complement.
GGCGAGCATTCCCAGGAAGGCGAGCAGGCCGAGCGCGATCGGCAAGAAGCGCCGCATTACATGCTCCCCGGCTCGAGGTCGCGCTGGACGAGCCAGTGGTCCACCGGCAGCGCGACCAGGAGGCCGACCAGGATCGCGAAGAGGGTCGTGCCCCACCACATGACGTCGTCGTCGCGCGCCATGTGCTCCATCATCAGGTCGATCATCTGGATCCACCACATGAAGCCCATCATGCCCATCGTCATCGCGGTCATCGAGAGGAAGGCGGGGACGAAGGCGCGCTTCGCCGCGGCGAGGTAGCCGAGATCCGCGTGGCGGGCGAACATCCCGGCGTGCATCACCAGCCAGTGCAGCAGCAGGACCACGACGTAGGTGATGATGATCTGGAGGAACATCGGGTTGCCCACCCAGAAAAGTGGGCCGTGCAGGACGATCATCGGCAGGCCCCAGAAGAGGAGGAGCCAGGAGACGACCAGCATCAGCGGGCCATCGAAGGAGCGGTTCATCGCCGAGGCGGCGAGGGTCCGGGCGAAGCCGACGCGCTCGAACGTCGCCATCGCGCCGTGGCGGACCCAGCGCTTACCGTCGTAGACAACCTTGTAGAGCACGAGCGCGAAGGGACCGAGGGCGAGGCCGAGCAGGCCCCAGCCGACGGTCATCACTGGACCGATCTGGGGCAGACGGGTGACGCTGGCGACGCCGAGCCAGATCGCGATCGCGATGCCCCAGACGATCCAGACGACCCAGATCATCTCGAAGCCGGAGAGGCCGGCGCCCGCGAAGCGGTAGGCTTCGATCTCCTGGGTCAGATCGGCCTCGCCCTGGGTCTGATAGGAGATCTGGTCGAGGCCGCCCAGCACCCAGAGGTGGTTGTAGGGGCCCTCGGCCGGGGTTACGAAGTATTGCGGCTTGACCTTCCAGAGATACTGGCCGGTCGCCGGGGAGAGGTGGTCCCGGTCGGTCCAGAGGAGCGGGCCGTACTGGCCGAGACGGCCAAGCGGAATGCCGGCGGCGGCCAGCATCGGTTCAGCGGGATTGGCGAGGACGAAGGCGTGGTCGGCGGCCCAGCGCGTCCCATCCAGTCCCCAGCCGACGTCGTGAGCCTCGTCGCGGAACTGGGCCAGGGCCACCGCGGTGCTGGTCGGATCGCCGCCACCGATCCGGGTCACCGTTCCGAGTTTGCTCAATCCCGCCGGTGCCGGCGCTCCGACGAGGTAGATCCGCGCCTTCCCATGACGGCGGGCGAGCGCCGCCCTGGTCGCGCCCGGTAGATTCCCGGACCGGTCCAGGAAGAGTAGGGCGTCTCCGGAGTAGGCCGCCCAGTACGCCGCGGGAAGGGCGAAGCGCGGGTCGTCGGGGACGAGGAAGACGTTCGAGCGATCGCCCCCGGGCAGCCGCCCGCGTAACTGGTCGACGGCCGCGGCCAGATCGGCGG
>JBOGTX010000125.1:0-1504 GCA_050695695.1 Chloroflexota bacterium | reverse complement strand
CCCGCGCTCCCAGCAATGCCGCCAACAATTCCGCGTTATACCCGTTATGACCCGATCTCTTGAACCTGGACCGCCGCGCCGGTACCATGGGCCGGTGTCTCGCTTCGACCGACGTGTGCCTCCGGGCCGACCGGCCTGGCGATGGGAACTCCGTTGACCCTCCGCCTTCAGCGCCGCAATTTCATCTGCTTCATCCTCGACGCGGCGGTCTTCACCTTCGCGCTGTCCTTCGTCGATCTGTCCAGCGTGATGCCGTCGCTGCTCGGCCACCTGACGCGCGAGCCGGTCCTGATTGGCGTGCTCGGCTCGGTGCAGACCGGCTCCTGGCTGTTGCCCCAGTTCCTGGCGGCGCGGGTCGTCGCGGCCCGGCACCGCAAAAAGCCGACGGTCGTCGTTAGCACGACGATCAGCCGACTGGGCTGGTGTCTGCTGATCGTCGCGCTGGCGTTTTACCGGGAGGTCGGCCCGACCGTCACGCTGATCGCCGCCTACCTGTCGGTCGGGGTGTTCATGTTTTTCGACGGCGTCGCGTCGCTTGCCTGGTACGACCTGATCGCCCGGGCGGTCCCGCCGACGATTCGCGGCCGATTGTTCGGATCGATGTCCTTCAGTGGCGGCTTGCTGGCGGTGCTCGGCGGCCTCGTCGTCCAGCGAATTCTTGGCAGCGTCGGCTTCCCGTTTCCCACCGACTACCGAGTCCTGGCGGTCGTCGCGCTCGTCCTGTTCACGGTCGGCGTGCTTCCGCTGCTGCTGATCGTCGAGCCGCCGGGCGACGCGCCAAAGCCGACCGAGCCGTTGGGCCAGTACCTGCGGCGATTGCCCGGCCTGGTCCGGAGCCAGCCGGGCTTTCGCCGGCTGGTCGGCACCCAGCTTCTCGTCGGGGCGTCGGGGATGGCGGTGCCGTTCTACGCGCCCTTCGCGGTCCTGCGGCTTGGCCTGCCGGAGTCCGACGTCGGGGGGTTCGTCGTCGGCGTCACCCTTGGCATCATGGCCGGGGGCGGGTTATGGGGCTACCTCGGCGATCGGCATCGCAAGGAAGTCGCGATTCGCCTGCTCGCGGCGTGCGGTCTGCTGGCACCGTTACTGACCCTGACGCTCGGGACCGCGCTGGTCCGGTCCGCGCCACCGGCGGTCGTCGGCGCGCTGCTGGTGGTCTCCTTCTTCTTCCTCGGCTGCGCGATCCGCGCCGGCTGGGTGGCCTACGCGAACTACGTGATCGAGATCGCCGAGCCGAGCGAGCGACCGGTCCTGATCGGCCTGATGAACACCTTGAGTGGCGTGCTCGCCGTCGCGCCGCCGATCGGTGGACTGCTTGCCGGTCTCTTCGGCTACGAGGCCGCGTTCGCCGCCGCGGCGGTCTGCGCGGGCGCCGGCCTGGCGGTCAGCCTCGGCCTGAAGGTCGCCGAGGCGCCGGGGGTGAAATCCGAGCACCTGGGGCGCTCGCCGGGGTAGGAATAGTGGGGATACGGCCGAGGTTTCCCTCACCCCCTACCCCCTCTCCCAG
>JBOGTX010000124.1:0-3049 GCA_050695695.1 Chloroflexota bacterium | reverse complement strand
CCCATGTTGCCGGCGACCGGCTCGACGATCACCGCGGCGATCGTCCCCCGGTTCTCGGCGAAGATTCGATCGAGGGTCGCGAGATCATTGTATGGCGCGCTGATCGTGCTCGCGGCGGCGCCGGCCGGGACGCCCGGACTATCCGGCGCGCCGAGGGTCAACGCCCCGGAGCCGGCCTTGACCAGGAGCCCATCGGCGTGGCCGTGATAACAGCCGTCGAACTTGACGATCTTGTCGCGCCCGGTGAAGCCACGGGCGAGCCGCAGCGCGCTCATCGTCGCCTCGGTCCCCGAGTTCACGAAGCGCACTCGCTCGATCGAAGGAAAGGCCCCGACGACCAGCCTGGCAAGTGTCGTCTCGAGCTCGGTCGGTGCGCCATAGCTGGTGCCGCGTTCGGCCGCGGATTGCAGCGCCGCGACGACCCGCGGGTGGGCGTGTCCGAGGATCAGCGGACCCCAGGAGGCGACGTAGTCGACGTACTCGTTGCCGTCGGCGTCGACGATGCGCGAGCCCGACGCTCGGCTAATGAAAAGCGGCGGCTCGCCCACCGCGCGAAACGCGCGCACCGGGCTGTCGACCCCGCCGGCCAAATACTGCCTTGCCTCGGCGAAAAGCTCGCGGGAACGGTCGGTCCGCACGTCTACCCCTCTCTCAGCCAGCGAGCGACGTCGCGGGCGAAATAGCTGATGATGATGTCCGCGCCGGCGCGCTTGATCGCGGTCAGCGCCTCGAGCGCGGCCTGGCGCTCGTTCAGCCAGCCATTGCGCGCGGCGGCTTTGATCATGCTGTATTCTCCACTGACGTTGTAAGCGGCGATCGGCAGATCGAACCGGTCGCGCGCCTGCCGGATCACGTCGAGGTAGAGCAGGGCCGGCTTGACCATGACGATGTCGGCCCCCTCCGCCACATCGAGGGCGATCTCCTCGATCGCTTCGCGGGAGTTGGCCGGGTCCATCTGGTAGCCACGGCGGTCGCCGAACTGGGGCGCCGAATCGGCCGCCTCGCGGAATGGGCCGTAGAAAGCCGACGCGTATTTCGCCGAGTACGCCATGATCGGCGTCTCGACGTAGCCGTGCTCGTCGAGCGCCTGACGAATCGCCCCCACTCGCCCATCCATCATGTCCGACGGCGCGATCAGGTCGGCGCCGGCCCGCGCCTGGCTGAGCGCGGTTTGGGCCAGCAGCGGGAGCGTCGCGTCGTTGTCCACGCCACCGTTCCGAATCACGCCGCAATGGCCGTGGCTGGTGTACTCGCAGAGACAGAGATCGGCGATCACGATCAGACCGGGCGCGGACTCTTTGATCGCCCGGATCGCCTGCTGAACGATACCCTCGTCGTCGTACGCTTCCGAGCCCACCTCGTCTTTTTCTCGGGGAAGCCCGAAGAGGAGCATCGCCGGAATCCCGTCGCTCGCGACCGCGGCGGCTTCCTCCGCCAGTCGGTCAACCGACAGGTGGTAGACCCCCGGCATCGCTTCGATCTCCGCGCGCACGCCTTGACCGTGGCACACGAAGGCGGGGTAGACGAAGTCGGCGACCTCGAGGGTCGTCTCGCGGACCATTCGCCGCAGCGCCTCGCGGCCCCGCAGGCGTCGCGGCCGGCGGGTCGGGAAAACGCCGGCCCGGGCCGTCATCTCCAGCTTGAGCGCCATGGGCATTACCTCTCTCATTCCCGGTCGCGCGCCGCCAGATACCTTTCCACCGCCGCGACCAGGCCCGGAATGCTGTGCTCGGTCGCCTCGACCCGCACCGTGAGTCCCAGATCTCGCGCGGTCTGGCAGGTGATCGGGCCGATGCCGGCGACGACCACGCGCGCGAGGAGATCCTGAGCTCGATCTCCAAGAAGCCTCACCAGGTTCCGCGCCGTCGACGAGCTGGTGAAGGTGACCAGGTCGACCTGGTTCTCGTCGAACAGCCGTTGGGCGTAGGTCGTGTCGCCGGCCGGGAGGGTCTGGTAGACCGCTACGTCGTCGACCCGGGCGCCCTGGCTGGCCAGTCCGACGGCGAGCGCCTCCCGAACGTCCTGGGCGCGCGGCAGAAGCACCTGCTGCCCGGCAAGATCGAACTGTTTCATGCCCTCGACGATCGCCTCCGCCACGTAGTCGGATGGTGAAAAGTCGGCACGCAATCGCCATTCGGCCAGCGCTCCGGCGGTCGCTGGCCCGATCGCCCCCAGGCGGACGCCTTTGAGGGCGCGAGGGTCGAGACCGTGGTGCTCGAGCCGTCCAAAGAAATAACGCACGCCGTTGACGCTGGTAAAGATCGCCCAGGCGTACCGATCGAGCTGCTGAATGGCCCGGTCGACCGGCGCCCAGTCCACGGGCGGCTCGGTGCGAATCGTCGGCAGCTCGATCGGGATGGCCCCCCGCTCGGTCAGCAGTTTGGCCAGCGTACCTACCTGCTCGCGGGTGCGGGTGATCAGAACGCGCTTGCCGAAGAGCGGGCGGTTGTCGAACCAGGCAAGGCGCTCGCGCAGGCCGGCGACCTCGCCGACGACGATGATCGCCGGTGGATCCAGCCGCGGGTCGCGCGCGCGCTCGGCGACGTCGGCCAGAGAGGCGAGAACGGTTTGCTGGTCGGGCCGAGTTCCGCGCGAGATGACCGCGGCCGGAGTGCTCGGCGGACGCCCGTTCTCGATCAGTCGGCGGGCGATCTTGTCGAGATTTGCCAGCCCCATCAAGAACACCAGCGTGGCAGTCCCCCGGGCGAGCTGTTCCCAATCCAGGCGCGACTCCGGCTTGTCAGGATCTTCGTGGCCGGTCACGACGGTAAAACCGGACGAGATCAGGCGATGGGTGAGCGGAATCCCGGCGTAGGCGGGAACCGCGACCGCCGAGGTAACGCCCGGAACCACCTCGAACCCGAGGCCGGCCTCGGCCAGGGCCTCGGCCTCCTCGCCCCCCCGGCCAAAGACGAATGGGTCGCCGCCCTTCAGGCGAGCCACGGTCTTGCCAGCCCGCGCCCGGTCGATCAGGATCCGATTGATCTCGGCTTGATCGAGCAATCGGTGATCGGCTTCCTTGCCGACGAAGATGCACTCGGCCCGAGTT
>JBOGTX010000123.1:0-4809 GCA_050695695.1 Chloroflexota bacterium | reverse complement strand
GCCATGTATTTACTGAGCGACCGAGACGTCGTCGACGCGCTCGAGGCCAGTCGGAAACGTGGAGTAGTCGTCCGGGTGATGCTCGAGGAAAATCCCTTTGGAACCGGACCGGGAAATCAGAGTGTGTTCGCGCGCCTGACCGCGGCCGGCATCGCGGCGCGCTGGGGTCCGGCGCGTTTCCGCTTCAATCACGAGAAGTACGCGGTGTCCGATGGTAGGGTCGCCCTCGTCGGAACCGCGAACTGGACGTTCAGCGCGTTTGCCACGAATCGCGAGTATCTGGTCGTCGACTCGGATCCGTTCGACGTGGCGCAACTCTCGGCGTTGTTCGACGCCGATTGGGGCCAGCAGCAGGCAGCGGTCAGCGCGCCCAACCTGGTCGTCAGTCCGATCAATAGTCGCGCCGGCTTCGACGCGCTCGTGGGCGCGGCAAAGCAGACGGTGGATTTGGAATCTGAAGAGATGGAGGACGCCGGAATCGCGAGCGTGCTGGTCGCCGCCGAGCGGCGCGGCGTGCGGGTACGCGCCATTTTTCCCGCTCCGACGAGCCGAGCCGACCCCAACGCGCCGGGAGAGCGCACGCTCGTCGCCGGAGAGGTTCAAGTTCGACGGTTGGCCAAACCGTACGTCCACGGAAAGGAGCTGGTCATCGACGAACGAGAAGCGTTCGTGGGAAGCGAGAACTTCTCGAAGGCATCACTCGACGAGAATCGGGAGGTGGGATTGCTGCTCGGGGATCCGGTCACAATTCAGCGGATCGAGGGCACCTTCGGACGCGATTGGCAGGCCGCGAAGCCCTAAAACCGAAAACGAGGAGGCATGCGCGTACGGGGGCGACGTTTGACAGTGTCGTCCTTTTCGTGTTATAGTATTCTGTCCCTGTCTATCTTCCTCTCTTTAAGGAGTGTATACGCATGGCCATTGCCGCGGTCAATCAGGCCCTCGCGCACGGCGTGGAGCCCAATGGCAACCGCAAGAATTATGCACGCATCGACGAGGTGCTGGCGATGCCCAACCTCATTCGCGTGCAAATCGACTCATTTCGATGGTTCCTTGAGGAGGGGCTCAAAGAGCTTTTCGCGGAGATCACCCCGATCACCGATTTTACCGGTAAGAACCTCGAACTGCAACTCCTGGATTACACCTTTGGCAGCCCCAAATACGACGAATTCGAGTGCCGCGAGCGAGACATGACGTTCGCCGCGCCACTGCGGGTCAAGACGCGGCTGATCGCGAAAGAGACGGGGGAGATCAAAGAGCAAGAGATCTTCATGGGCGATTTTCCCATGATGACCGAGACCGGCACGTTCGTGATCAACGGTGCCGAGCGCGTCGTCGTGAGCCAGCTCGTGCGCTCGCCCGGCGTGTACTTTACCCTCGAAGAGGACCCGACGACCGGTCGCGAGCTTTGTTATGCCAAGTTGATCCCGAATCGCGGTGCCTGGTTGGAGTTCGAAACCTCGAACAAGGATATCCTTTCGGTCAAGGTCGATCGAAAGCGCAAGATTCCGGTGACCACCCTGCTGCGGGCGATTGGCTACGAGAACGACGACGCGATTCTTGGTCTGTTCGCCGACGTCGACACCGGGGACCGCCGCTACATTCACGAGACGCTGCAGCGCGATCCTAGCAAGAATCAGAACGAAGCGCTGCTCGAGTTCTATCGCCGCCTGCGCCCGGGCGACCCGCCGACGATCGACAACGCGCGGAATCTGCTGAACTCGCTGTTCTTCAACTTCCGCCGCTACGACCTGGGCAAGGTCGGCCGGTACAAGCTGAACAAGCGCCTGGAGATCGACATTCCGATCACCCAGCGCGTGCTGACCAACGACGATCTGGTGCAGATCATCTCGACGATGATCAAGCTGAACATCGGGCACGGTCGTCCCGACGACATCGACCACCTCGGCAACCGGCGGGTTCGCGCGGTGGGCGAGTTGATTCAGAGCACCTTCCGGGTTGGTCTGCTGCGCATGGAACGGGTGGTCAAGGAGCGCATGAGCATCCAGGACCCCGAAACCGCGACGCCGGCCGCGCTGATCAACATTCGCCCGATCGTCGCCGCGATGAAGGAGTTCTTCGGTGGCAGCCAGCTCTCCCAGTTCATGGACCAGACGAACCCGCTGGCCGAGCTGACCCACAAGCGCCGCTTGAGCGCGCTTGGACCGGGTGGCCTGAACCGCGACCGCGCGGGCATGGACGTCCGCGACGTCCACCACAGCCACTACGGCCGAATCTGCCCGATCGAGACGCCCGAGGGACCGAACATCGGTCTGATCGGTAGCCTGGCGACCTACGCCCGGATCAACGAGTACGGGTTCATCGAAACCCCCTACCGGGTGGTTCACAAGGACGCGCTCAACGATGCCGATCATCTGGTGGGACGGGTCACCCGGGAGCGGATCCTGAACCCGGAGAACGCGTCGGTGGTCGCCGACGCCGGCGTCACGATCGATCAGCGGCTCGCCAAGAAAATCGCCGCGCTGCCGCTCCAGCGGATTCCGACCCAACCGTTCGCCTCGACCGAGATTCGCTATCTGACCGCCGACGAAGAGGAAAAGTGGCTGATCGCCCAGGCGAACTCGCGGCTGGAGTCGAATGGCGACTTTTCCGCCGAGCGCGTCGAGGTGCGACACGGCGAGACCTTTTCGATCGAGTCGCCGCTGAAGATCCAGTACATGGACGTGTCGCCAAAGCAGATCGTCAGTCCGTCCACGTCGCTGATCCCATTCCTGGAGCACGACGACGCAAACCGCGCGTTGATGGGCTCGAACATGCAACGTCAGGCGGTGCCGCTGGTCCGCCCGGAGTCACCCACCGTGGGCACCGGGATGGAGTGGCAGGTCGCCCGCGACAGCGGTCAGGTCATCCTTGCCCGCAACGACGGCGACGTGAGTAGCGTGACCTCGCGGCAGATCGTCGTCCGGGTGAGCGAGACCGAAGTCGACAATTACCGCTTGCAGAAGTTCGTCCGCTCGAACCAGGGCACCTGCTTCAGCCAACGCCCGATCGTCTCGGTCGGCGATCGCGTCAAGGCCGGGCAGCCGCTGGCGGATAGCCTCTCGACTCAGAACGGCGAGCTATCGCTCGGCCAGAACGTGCTCTGCGCGTTCATGTCGTGGGATGGCTACAACTTCGAGGACGCGATCATCCTGAGCGAAGCGCTGGTGCGCGACGACAAGTTCACGTCGATCCACATCGAGAAGCACGAGGTCGAAGCGCGCGACACCAAGCTCGGTCCCGAGGAGATCACCCGCGACATCCCCAACGTCGGCGACGAGGCGCTGCGCGATCTTGACGAGCGTGGCATCATTCGCGTCGGTGCGGAAGTGACGGCGGGCGACATCCTCGTCGGGAAGATCACCCCGAAGGGCGAGACCGAGCTGACCGCCGAAGAGCGGCTTTTGCGCGCGATCTTCGGCGAAAAGGCCCGGGAGGTCAAAGACACCAGCCTGCGCGTCCCGCACGGCGAGCGCGGCAAAGTCGTCGACGTGCGGGTCTTCACCCGCGACGGCCACGACGAGCTGCCGGCCGGCGTGAACGAGCTGGTCCGGGTGAGCATCGCCCAGAAGCGCAAGATCTCCGAGGGAGACAAGATGGCCGGTCGCCACGGCAACAAGGGCGTGGTGGCGCGGATCGTTCCCGAGTCCGATATGCCGTACCTGGACGACGGAACGCCGGTCCAGATCATCTTGAACCCGATCGGCGTGCCGTCCCGCATGAACGTGGGCCAGATTCTCGAGACGCACCTCGGCTGGGCCGCGGAGGTGCTCGGATTCAAGGTCATGACGCCGGTGTTCGACGGTGCCAAGGAGAACGAGATCGTCCAGGAGCTGGATCAATCGCACCTTCCGACCGACGGCAAGGCGCGCCTGCGCGACGGTCGCACCGGGGAGTATTTCGATCAGTCGGTGACCGTCGGCAGCATCTACATGATGAAGCTGATCCATTTGGTCGAGGATAAGATTCACGCCCGCTCGACTGGGCCGTACAGTTTGATCACCCAGCAGCCGCTGGGCGGTAAGGCGCAGTTTGGCGGCCAGCGGTTCGGCGAGATGGAGGTGTGGGCGCTCGAAGCGTACGGCGCGGCGCACATCCTCCAGGAGATCCTGACCGTCAAGTCGGATGACGTCGTCGGTCGGGTGAAGACCTACGAAGCCATCGTCAAGGGCGAAAGCATCCTCGAGCCGGGCGTTCCCGAGTCCTTCAAGGTGCTCGTGAAAGAGCTGCAAAGCCTTGGGCTCGCGGTCGAAGTGTTGAACGAGGACGAAGAACGCATTCAATTCGTCGAAGATTCCCAGTCCGGCGACGACGCCCTTCCGGAGCTGGGCATCAGCCTGAGCCAGCCGGAGCTTGGCGAGTAAAACGAGAGTGCTCTGGCTTGAAAGGCAGGAGCAGAGACGGTGGCCCTGAAGGGCCAGCCCCCGGGGCTTCAGCCCCGCGTCCCTGCTCCTGGCTTACAAGGCGGAGCTTCCTGGTTTGCCTCGCTCGCGGCGGTACCCGAATGATTGGTTGACATTTAAGGCAGGGCTCTGCCTGCTCGGCCTGGTCGCGATAGATCCCAGGAGGATGAATGCTCGAAGTCAATGATTTCAACGCGGTCCGAATTAGCCTCGCTTCTCCGGAGCAGATTCGGTCGTGGTCGTACGGGGAGGTCACGAAGCCCGAAACGATCAATTACCGAACGTTGAAGCCCGAGAAAGATGGCCTGTTTTGCGAGAAGATCTTCGGTCCGACGAAAGACTGGGAATGCTACTGCGGAAAGTACAAGCGAGTCCGCTACAAGGGCATCATTTGCGACAAGTGCGG
>JBOGTX010000122.1:0-2339 GCA_050695695.1 Chloroflexota bacterium | reverse complement strand
GCGTAAAGCTGTTGGTGCGCCCGCTCGACGTTCTTTCCTTCGGTCGTGCTGTCGCCCTTGCAGGTGATCGCGTAGCCGAGCATGCTGCCCAGACCGGGAATCAAGCAGCGCACGTCGGAGCCGACGTACCCCTGCACTCGCCCGCGCGCCTTGAAGTGCTCGATCGCGTTGGCGATCGTGGGGCTATCGATGGCCCGCAGCTCCTCGAGCTGCGTCTTCGACAGTTTGGCGACCATTGCTCCATCCTCCGTCCAAGAATGCTGATAGGGTACATGGTTGGTCCGACGCGCACAAGGGGCCCGGCCTGCCGATCACGATCAGGATTGGCCCGCGCCGGTCGATGAGACGCGGCGGAGATGCTCATTGTGTGTCCCCAGATGTAGATGTAAGATGGACCGTGGAGGTGCCACGATGAGCGAGCGATTCCATCGAACGCAGCTTCTGCTGCGACCGGACCAGCACGAGGCGTTGATCGAGATCGCGCGGCGGGAAAACCGTAGCATCTCCGACGTCGTTCGAGAGATGATCGGTCAGCAATTGGACAGCCGCGCGCAAGCCAGGAGCGCCACCATCCAGCGACAGCTCGAGGCGCTCGAGCGCATCCGGCAACACCGGGAGGCGATTCTAGCCGAGCGAGGCGGTAAGCCGATCGAGATCGACATTGCCGACATGATCAATCAAATGCGCGAGGAGCGAGATGAGGAAATCCTCGGTAGTATCGCCGATCAACGTGATTGACGCGAGCCTGGCGATGCGAATCGTCCTTCCGTCCCCCACCGCTCCCGCGGCCGCGCAGCTCTTTGCCGAGTGGCGGCGGGCCGAGGCCCGGGTGCTCGCGCCGCCGCTCTGGCTCGCGGAGTGTGTTTCGACCGTCAGAACGAGCGTTTACGCGGGAGCAATCTCCGCCGCCCGGGGACGGACCGCGATCGACGAAATCCTTGACCTCGAAGTCGAGGTTGTGCCGACCGATGCCGGACAGTGCCGCGCCGCGTTCGATTGGGCGGAGAAGCTCGGCCAGTCCAAGGCGTACGATGGCTTCTACCTGGCCCTGGCGGAGACATCGCGGGCGCCGTTCTGGACGGCGGACCGTCGGCTGGCAAACGCCGCGCGACAGCTTGCCCTGACTTGGGTCCACTCGGTTGGCTAGCCCGGAATCCGGCGATCGCATCCTCCTCCACGGCCTCACCTTCTACGGCTACCACGGCGTCAACCCCGAAGAGCGCCAGCTCGGGCAGCGGTTTGTCGTCGACGTCGCGCTGAGCATGGACCTGGAACCCGCCGGTCGGTCCGACGACTTGAGCCGGACGATCAACTACAGCCAGGTCTACAAGGTGATTCGCGACGTGGTCGAGGGACCGCCGCTCAACTTGATCGAGGCGGTGGCCGAGCGGATCGCCGAGGTCGTCCTTTCCCAGACGGCGGCAGCGGCGGTCAAGGTGCGGGTGACGAAGCCCTGGGCGCCGGTGAAGGGCATGGTCGCCGGCGAGGTCGCGGTCGAGATCAGCCGGGCACGCCAGGCTCCGGCGTCTTGACAATTAACCGCCGCCCACTATGATTGGCCCGTTCAGAAGACTGCAATCAGGAGTTAGGTCGTGCGCATTCTCATGGTTCCCCGGGTCGAGGGTGATCTGCTCGAGATGGGCCGGTCCCTTTTGCCACCCGACCATTCGCTGGTCCTGGCCGATCCCACCGAAGCCGGGTCCGAGCTGGAGGCGAAGGTTCGGGAGTCCGACGCTATTGTCTGGGTCGCCACCGCGGTCGGCGCGAAGGGAGGCATTCCCGGGGTGGTCTGGGATGCCGCGCCCGGCCGGATCAAGCTGATCCACACCCTGAGCGCCGGCTACGACGAGATCGACCTCGACCGGGCCCGCGCGGCCAAAGTCCCGGTGAGCACGAATGGCGGCGCCAACGCGATCAGCGTCGCCGAGCACACGGTGATGGCGATGCTGGCGGTCTATCGCCGTTTGCCCGAGCTGATCGACATGACGCGCGCCGGCCAGTGGCGTCCGCTGCCAAAAGGAATCCGCTACTACGAGCTGGCGGGTAAGACGATCGGGATCGTCGGCATGGGAAACATCGGCCGCGAGGTGGCGAAGCGACTCCGTGGCTGGTCGGCCGACCTGATCTACTTCGACGTGTTCCGCCGCTCGCCCGCCGAGGAGGCCGATCTCGGCCTGACCTACCTGCCGCTCGACGAAGTATTCAAGCGCGCCGACGTCATCACCCTGCACACGCCACTCCTGCCGGAGACCGAGGGGCTGGTGAACGCCGAGCGGCTGGCGCTGGTGAAGCCAACCGCGATTCTGGTTAATGCCGCGCGGGGGGGGCTGGTCGACGAG
>JBOGTX010000121.1:0-6749 GCA_050695695.1 Chloroflexota bacterium | reverse complement strand
GGGAGAGTGTCTGATGCGACGACGCGACGTCTTGCGCATCCTGTCCGAGCATCGAGCGAGGATCGATGCCTTTGGTGTCGGATCAATCGCGATTTTTGGCTCGGTGGCCCGAGACGAGGCCGCGACGGAAAGCGACGTCGACGTTCTGGTTGAGTTCGAGCGGCCGGTTGGCTACTTTGAGTTCTTTGACCTCGAGCAATACCTGGAGCAGATTCTGGGGTGTAAAGTCGACCTGTTCACTGCGAACAGTCTCCGCGAGGACATCCGCGCGGAGGTCCTGAAGGAAGCGATTCGTGCGGCATAGCGAATGGCAGCGTCGGATCCAGGATATGCTCGATGCCATCGCCGAGATTCAGTCATTCACCGTGGGAATGGATCCAGAAACCTTCCGCCAGGATCGAAAGACCGCGCAGGCCGTAGCCTACAATTTCGTGATCCTGGGTGAGGCAGCACGGCAGATCCCCTCTGACGTACAGGCCCGCTATTCCCACGTGCCATGGGCGCAAATCCGGAGCATGCGCAACGTCGTGGCCCACGAGTATCGCCGAGTCGACGTCGATATCGTGTGGCAGACCGTCCAGGGAAATCTCCCTTCACTCGTCCCCGTCTTGCGGGAGGTTCTGGAGCGCGAATCGTGAGGCTTGCTAGGAGGGGCATCTCATTCTTGTGGTGTGCATTGATGCCCTTCTACCCATAAGGAAGACTTTCCACGCGGTCAGGCTGGTGAGGCCGGCCACCGTCGCGACAGCTCGTCGCCTTACCGGTAATACCCCTTCTCCGCGAGAATTGCCTCGATCGCGCCGGAGGCGTTGGCCAGGGCAGTTGGCGCGTCTTGCTTGCCCGAGACTGCTGCCGACATCATCTGGTTCAGAATCTCGTTGATCGCCGGGTACTCCGGCAGTCGCGGCGGACTGATCTCCTGGCGATGAACTTCTTCGATTACCTCGTAATACTGGAACTGCTGGCGGACCAGCGGATCCCGCCAGGTCGAGAGCCGACAGCCGTTCGCGCCTTCGAAGCTGGTGATCACGTCCATCTCCGGGCGCGAGAGGTGCTTCAGGAAGCCCCAGGCCTCGTCTTTGCGCTTGCTCCCGACCGGAATCGTCATGCACCAGTAGACGTTGAGGGACACCGCCTTGCCGTTCGGGCCGTCACCGGCCGGGAGCATGATCGAGCGAGTCTTGCCCGGGATGCGCGACATCGACGGCAGGTCGGCCACCGCCTGGAAGCCGCACCAGTTCCACATCATCGCCGCCCGTCCGCTCGCGTAGAACTCGCCCGATTGGACGCTCTCGTACTCCCACGACTCCGGCTGCGTGACCCGGTACCGGTGGATCAGGTCGAGATAGAACTGAAGCGCCTCGCGCCCGGCCTCGCCGGCGAAAGTCGGACGCCAGCGCGCGTCGAAGAGCTCGCCGCCCCGGCTCGCCAGGTGAATCATGAAATCGTAGACGTCGTTGTGGCCGTCGGGCTTCGCGGCAACGACGCAGCCGTAAAGGTCGTCAGCCGGACGGGTGAAGAAGCGCGCGACCTCCAGGAACTCGCTCCAGGTTCGGGGAACCGCGAGCGGACGATGGAAGTCCCGCGCGAATCGCTCCTGCTCGGCCGGATCTCCGAAGAGATCGGTGCGGTACATGAAGACTTCCGGGCCGTCGTGGTAGGCCATCCCGTAGACGGCTCCGGAGTCGTCGCGTTGGAGCCGCCGCACGCTGTCGGCCCAGCCGTCCGGCCAGTCCGGAGGAGGATCCGCGGCCAGGTATTGGTCAAGTGGCTCGATCGCGCCGGTTTGGATCAGCTCGGGCAGCCAGTCGGTCACCGCGAGAAAGAGGTCAGTCTTGTCGTCGAAGCAGCCGCGCCGAGCGATCATCTCGTCGTACAGTTGGGGAAGGTCGAGCCCGCGGTGGCTGATCGCGAAAGGGGAACGCTCGCGCGCGTATGCCGGTGCCTGGCGGGCCAACGCGTTGTCGAATCCGACGAACTCGCGGTGAATCAGGCTCAGCGGTTTCATGAAGATCGTGCCGCCAGGATCAGGTCGCGCACCAGCCCGATATCGGCGATCGCGTCCGCGCCCGACGTTTCCACCGGCGTACCGTTCACGATCGAGTCGTGGAAGTCGATCAGCTCGCGGAGGAACGACGACTCGTGCGAGACCGCGACCTGCTTCTTCCAGGGGGTGCCGTCGGCCTCCATGCCCTGGACGGTGACTTCGGTTGGCAGGCCGACCGAGAAGCCGGTCGGGAACGACATCAGCACCCGCCCACGCGAGCCGTAGACTTCCAGCGTTTCCCGAAAGTCCCAGAGCTCCGGCAGGTCGACCCAGGTCGCCGCGCAGCGCACGTCGTTCGGGTATTCGAGAATCGCCGTCACCCCACCGCCGTCGCGCCAGATCTCCGCCGCGACGATCCGCCGCGGCGGACCGAACAGGCCGTGCAGGTTGCCGATGTCGTGGATCATGCTCCCGAGCACGGTGTGATAGGCGCGAATCTCGGCCGGGGTTGCCTCGCCAATCGCCTCGCGGGTCAGTCGGGCGTCTTCATCGCGAAGCTGGGCGCCCGCCGGCGCGGGGATGTCGCTGAAGCGGAGGACCTTGAACTCTTTCAGGTGCAGGTCGTTATTCGGGTGCAGGTGGTTAACCTGGACGAAGCGCACGTCGGTCAGCTCGCGGACGCGCTCGCGCCCGTAGAGATAGCCGGGATCGTGCCGCTTCATGTAGCCCACCTGCAAGAGCACGCCAGCTTCCCGGGCCGCGGCCACCATTTCCTCGGCCTCGCGCACGGTGTGGCACATCGGCTTTTCGACGAAGACGTGCTTGCCGGCCCGTGCAGCGGCAATTGTGGCCGGCGCGTGCGAGCCAGCCGGGCAGACGATCACCGCGTCGGCATCGCTCGTGGCGAGGTGACGATAGTCCAGGAAGCGCCGCTCGGCTGGAACGCCGTAGGTTTCGCCAAGCGCGTTCAACAGCTCGGCCGAGAGGTCGCACAGCGCGTGGATCTCGAAGAGATCGTCGCGGAGCCGCAGATGGGGCAAGTGCTGGATCTGGGCGATCGCGCCGCAGCCGACGATTCCGACTTTCAAACGGGGCATGGGTTATCCTCCTGTTTTCTGTTTCCGGCCGAGCTGATCGAGCGGCGCCCGACGACCGGGGCATCGCGAAGCGTCACACCTGACGTTTGATCCGCGGGTCCAGGAAGTCGCGGAGGGCGTCGCCGAAGATGTTGACGGCCATGACGGTCAGGGTGATCGCGACCCCGGGGAAGAGGACCAGCCACCACGATGGGCGGAAGGCAGCGGCCAGAACGCCGCCGAGCATGTTGCCCCAGCTGGGGGTCGGTGGCGGAATGCCCACCCCCAGGAAGCTCAGCCCTGCCTCCGCGAAGATGGCCGAACCCAGGTTCAGCGTCAACACGACGAGGAACGGGGCGACGCACTGCGGCGCGATCTCGCGGAACATGATCCGTCGGGGCGACGCGCCCAGGCAGCGCGCCGCCTCGACGTAGGCAAGCGTGCGCGTCGTCAGGGCCGCCGAACGTACGATCCGGGTGCAGCCCGGCACCTGGGTGACCGCGATCGCGATGATCACCGGCTGGATACCGGCGTTCATGCCGATCAGCAGCAGCATCGCCAGGATCAACGTGGGAAAGGCCATCAGCACTTCGATCAGACGCTGGCTGACCATGTCGAATCGGCCGCCGGAGTAGCCGCTCGCAACGCCCCAGGCGAGCGCGATCGTTCCGCCGATGATCGTCGACGTGACGCTGACCAGCATGGTGATGCGGGCGCCAAAGATGATCCGACTAAAGACGTCGCGCCCAAGGTCATCGGTGCCGAGCAAGTGCAGGAGGGTTGGACCCTGGCGGGTGACCGCATAGTCGCCGGCGAGCGGGTCGTACGGCGCGATCAACGGAGCGAAGATCGCGACCAGCAGCACGACGAGGAGGAAGCTCGCGCCCAGCGCGCCGGCTGGCGACAGCCGGAGGAACCGCCCGAGCCCGTCGACCCCGCCAAGGAAGAGTCCGCGCTTCGCGGGTGGCGCGAGGGTCAGCGAGTCGCCGAGATCGAGAGCCCGGGGGGAGGATTTCATCATCCCTCGTAACGGATCCGCGGATCGAGCCAGCCGTAGCTCAGGTCCACCAGCAAGTTCGTGATGGTGACGATAAGTCCGTAGACCAGCACCATGTTTTGGACGAGCATCCAATCTCGCGAGGTGAGCCCCTGGACGAGCAACGTGCCGAGACCCGGGACGCCGAAGGCGGTCTCGGTCGCCACGGTGCCGCTGAGCAAGCCGCTGAAGGCGAGGCCGGACAGGGTGACGACCGGCAACATCGCGTTCTTCATCACGTGCCGCCAGAGGACCATGCGCTCCCCCAGGCCCTTGGCCCGCGCGGTCCGCACGTAATCGTCGTTCAGCACCTCGAGCACGGTCGAGCGCGCGAGGCGCGCCGTTGCCGCGGCCAGACCGATCCCGAGCGCCACGCCCGGCCCGACCACCATCTCGAGATTCTTGGCCGGATCGGTCCAGAGATACGAGATCGTGAGCGGCGGACGCCAGTCGAAGACGAGAATTCCGACGAGGACGATCACCAGTCCAATCCAGAAGCTCGGGATCGCGAGAAAGAGAGTGACCCACCCGCGCGCGAAGAAGTCGAGCCAGGTATCGCGGTTGGCCGCACTGATGATGCCCGCGGGAATGCCGACAATCCAGGAGATGAGCAACGCGATCACCGCGATCTCGGCGGTGATCGGGCCTCGGCGAAGCAGGAGATCGCTGATGTGGTCGCTCGTCCAAAAGGATTCGCCAAGGTTGCCCTGGGCGACGTCGCTCATCCACTGAAGGTACTGAACGGGATAGGGCTTATCCAGCCCGAGGCTCGCGCGCGCCGCCGTCACCTGCTCCGGGCTAAGCACGAAGTTGCCGGACGTCTCGCTCGAGATGACCGCGATCGGGTCGCCCGGCAGAACCCGCATTGCCAGAAAGATCAGGACCGTGATCCCGAAGATGGTCGGAATCGCGGCGAGCAGCCGGCGGACGAGATAGCTGTGCACCCTATTTATCGACCCACGCCGTCTCGATTCGGCCCCACTCGGTCATGATCCGATCGTTCATGTCCAGGCCCTTCGCGAATTTCTGCCACATCGGCAGGTGGAAGGTGTAGCCAACGAGCAGCCAGGGTGGATCCTGATCCAGCGCATCTTGCATTTGGTCAAGGTATTCGCGGCGCTTGCCGTGGTCGAGCTCGGCATCGCTCTTGGCCAGGAGATCGTCGAAGCTCGGATTCGAAAAGCGTCCGTAATTCTGCGAGCCCCCGGTCTTGAAATACAGGTTCGCGATCGGCGAGAAGTCCGGAATCGTGCCGCCGGGCGTATCGAGCACCATGCCGAACTTGCCCGATTGTTCCTGCTCGCCGAGGAGCGAACGCTCCTGGATCCGAATCTTCGATTCGATGCCAAGAGTTCGCTTGAGCTGATCCTGAATCGCCGGCGCCATGATCTGGGACTGCGGGGCAACCGAGGCCGCGAGGAAGTCGAGCCCCTTGAAGCCGTCCTTGTATCCGGCTTCGGCCATCAGCTTTTTCGCCTGGGCGATGTCCGCCGCCTTGTCGGCCCGATAACCGGGGAGCGTCGCGATCTTGTCCGGAGGCGTCGCGTACTCGTCGCCGTGCGGGACCCAGCGGGTCAGGTCGATCCATTCCTGAGTGATGTAGGCCTTGATCAGGTCCTCGCGGCTGATCGCCAGGGAAATCGCCTGCCGTACCTTTGGGTTATCGAGCGGCTTCTGGGTGCAGTTGAAGATCACCGCGTAGCCGCTGAAGTTCGCGAGCTTGTTCACCTCGACGTTGTGCTTACTGCCTTCCACCCAGGTCTCGCGCGAGGCGTTCCAGGTCATGTTCGACTGGTTGGTGAGCACGGCGGTGCCGCGATCGGACCACGCCGCGACGTTGAGCAGCTCCAGTTGATCGAGGTACGGCAGCTCTTTATCCCAGTAGTTTGGGTTACGGACGAACGTCCACTTCTCGGCTTGCTTATACTCTTTATACATGAAGGCGCCGGTGCCCGGCGCGAGGACCTTGCGCAAGTCCTGGTTGTACTTGTCGAGCCACGCTTTCGGATAGATGATGATGTCCGGAATCGCCAGGGCCTCGAGGAAGAACGCCTGTGGCACCTTCAGCGCGATCGTGACGGTCTGATCGTCGACCTTGTTGACCTGGCTGACCTGCGCGAAGAGACCGTGCAGCGGAATGGCGATGCCACTTGGCGGATTGGCCAGGCGATTGAAGGTGGCGACGACGTCGTCGGCCGAGAACGGTGTCCCATCGTGGAACGTGACACCGGAGCGAAGATGGAACGTGTAGGTCAGGCCATCCTTCGAGACGTCGAAGCTCTCGGAAAGATCGGGAATAATCGTGCGCAAGCCGTCGACCAGGTTGCGTCGGACCAGGCCGTTGTACATGTGGCAAAGGACCGACGAAGGGGCACCCTGGTGGATGTCGTAATGGGGAATGGTGACCCCGAAGCAGTTGCTGAGCGTTCCGCCGCGTTTCGGTGTCCCGTCGGTCGGGCGCATAAACCCGGCCTGGGTGGTTTCCGCGATTTGTGCCTGCGCGGGGACAGTGGTGGGGGTCGCGGCCGGCACCGTCGTGGGCGCGGCCGGCGCCGCGGTTGGCGCGGTCGGCGTGGACTGGCTACAGGCGATCAAGCCCGCACTCGCCACCAGGCCAATCGCCGAGGTGACCAGGCTTCGCCGACTGAGG
>JBOGTX010000120.1:0-2079 GCA_050695695.1 Chloroflexota bacterium | reverse complement strand
TCAGCATGCGCGCCAGATCCACCCTGCTTGGATCCCGCGACATATCGCCGCTATCATCGCATCATGCCGAGTATTTGGCAAGCCGTCGCCATCGCGGGTCCCGCGGTGGCCGCCGGGCGATCCTTTCGTCTGTTACCATTACCGTCACTCATGGCCGTAACGTTCGAGAGTAGCATGCGTTTTTCCCATTGGATTGCACGGTGAAACCGAGCGCCGATTCGAAGGAGCCCCTCGAGAACGAGGAGGCCATCGTCCGGCGCGCGATCGAGCGCGATGCGACCTCCTTTGGCTTCCTGTACGAGTTCTATCTCGACCGCATCTTTCGTTACGTCAATTATCGCGTCGGAACGACCGGCGAAGCGGAAGATCTCACCGAGATGGTATTCTTGAAGGCGTGGGAAGCGATCGATCGATTCGAGCCACGGGGCGCGCCCTTCGCGGCCTGGCTGTATCGCCTGGCCCATAATCTGGTCGTCGACCATTATCGTGGTCGGCGCCCCACGACCCCATTGGAGGCGATGGGCGAAGCCGAAAGGCTCGATGACGACGTCGAGACGATCGTGCAGGAATCATTGGACGCCGAGGCGGTTCGCGAGGCGGTGCGTCGCCTCCGTCCGGAGTACCAGCACCTGATTGCCCTCCGGTTCGTCGAAGGGCTGAGCCACCTGGAAGTTGCGCGGATCATTGGGAAGAGTGAAGGTGCGACGCGCGTCATTCAACATCGCGCTCTTCAAGCGTTGGCACGGGCGATTCAGGTTGCCGGTTCGCCAGACCGGGGGCCTCGAACCGGATCTCCTGGCCCGCTGCCTGGCTGATTTAGACGAGCGCGGTTGGGACCTTGACGACTATTTGGCCGGGCGGCCCGAGATTCCCGCCTCAATGCGGGTTTTGCTTCAGGCAGCCGCCCAGGTTCAGCGCGCCCCCCGACCGGCGGCATCGGCCGAGCTCCGGGCGCGACTTGCCGCCCGCCTCGCGGCCGACCGCCCTCCTCGACGATCGGCCGGGAACGGCTGGCTTCGGTCGCTGCAAGACGCGCTGGTACCGGTCACGGCTTCGGTCGGGGCGGTTCTGGTGCTCGCCGCGGTCATTGGCGGCATCGGCACCGCCTCGGCAACCTCGCTGCCGGGCACGCCGCTGTACCCGGCCAAGATCGCCGTGGAAAGCGTTCAGCTCTTCGCGGCGTATTCGCCGGAGCTGCAAGCCCAGACCCATCTGAAGATCGCCGGAGCGAGGCTCGTCGAAGCGGGCGCGGAAAACCAGCGCGGTAATCTGACCGAAGTGGACGTACTGCTGAAGAGCTATCAACAGCAGATCGTCGACGCCAGGGCGGCTGCCGCCAGTGCGTCCTCGCCGGAATATCCTCGCCAGGTCGATCAGGCCGTCGCCACCCTCGACGCGAAGCGCACGGAGATCGTTCCCCGGGTTCTCGCTCCCACTGTCACGCCCACGGCGTCGGCGACCGCGGCCGGAGTCCGCGCTCCCTCGCCGACCGTCACGCCTCGGCCAACCGCGCCGGTCCAAAAAGATCAAGGCGTCAAACCTGCCGCCCCGACCAGCACGCCGGCCGCGCCGCCAAGCGTGGCAGCCGCGCGACCCCAAACCCGGCGATCGGTTGGTCGGCCCGAGGACCTGGTCGCCACCCTGATCGAGCGGGCGCTGGCCGGTGACCAGCCGGGCGCGGCCGCCGCCTCGGCCGAGTTCGTCGCGGACCTGAGCTCCGGACCCGACCTGAAGCAAAGCGCGATCGTCCACCTCCGCCGCCAGCGTGCCCGGCTCGCCGACGCGCTGTCAAAAGCGCCTGGATCGACGGCGCCCAGTCTTCAGCAGGCGCTGCGTGCCGCCGATACCGTTCTGGGGAGTGCCGACCGGCACGTTCATCCGCCAGGCAACGACTCGAATCCAAATCACCCAAATGGGTCGTCGGATAGCGGTGGGCCAGGAGACCAATATTCGGGAGGCGGCCGTCGGGGAGGACCGGACGGGCACTCGAACGGATCGGGAAAAGGACATTGATTCCAGGCAACGGTGAACCCCCGGGATTTGCTCCGCCAATCCCGGGGGTTTTCACCGTTGGATTAC
>JBOGTX010000119.1:0-2739 GCA_050695695.1 Chloroflexota bacterium | reverse complement strand
ATGACGTTGGCACTCTTCAAACTCAAATTCGATGCGCCGCATCATCTGTTCTGCTCGAATAGCTCCCTGGCTCTCCGGGCACATAAAATTGATCCGGCCGAGTCGACGCAGGCGAAGCTGGTCACTCTGTCGGCGAGCTGCGAACTTTTTGAAATCCCTGACGTTCCACGTCACGATAATCCTCTCCAGAGTGTCGCCGACCGTGGCGATCACCTGATCGGGAGTGCGACGTCCCAGGATATCTCTGACCAAACAGACGTCGTGGCCGTGATCTCGGAAGACCTGACTGACCGAGTCGGGGACGTCCTCATCGATCAGGAGGGGCAGTTTCAAACATCGCTCCGCGTCAACTGGCTTGACGTTCCTGACGTTGCCGCTCAAATCCGATCGCGGCCTCGACATCGATTGGCGTCAGTCGAGGATATTCGCGGATGATCTGGTCGACGGTATATCCCGCCTGATGAAAGTTCCAGACTGCCGAGGTGGGGACGCGGGTGCCGGCCAGGACAGGTGCGTTGTGGACGACGTAACGATTCCGCACGATCTGCCCGATTTCGTCGGCGGCGCGCTCGCGGAGACGGTCACTCACTGCGTGGACTTCGTCCACGACTGCCCCGATGCTGAAGGGGATAACCTCCTGGTGAGGATAACGCGCCGCGAGAATCTGTCCGGTGTCGGGGTGCTTGAAGTAGACGCGCCTCCCAAGAACGTAGAGCCGAAGGCTGGCCCATGGCTCGTCGTGCTGCTGCTTTAGCCACGGATCCACCCGCCGCAGCTCCTGGAGGGGAACGTGGAAGTTGTTGAGGAGAATCGCGATCGTTCGCAGGCTCACCACATCACGGAACGAGTAGATCCGTCCAAAGTAACGCTCTCGGTGCTGATTTGTGAACTCCGGCACGAAAAAGCGCGGCTCGCGATCCCAGTAGTAGAGCCGCCGAACCGAAAGCCCGGTGACCTGTGCTACCTGATCGGCGGTGAAAGCGATGATATCGGCCATCGTCGGGTTGCCTCTGATTCTCGACTTTGTTCTAACTGTTGGGTGTACTATACCATCCTGAGCCCAGTCGCACGTTGCATTCGTCGGCGCCCTAGCAATTGCTTCTCCGACTGGCCGGAGCGGCGAACATGGGCAAGAGCGAGAGTCACGTCCGCGTCATTGTCCTCGCGCGCTCCGTATGTCGCTCTGGACCTGGTGCAACTCGTCAGCGACCCGTTGTTCATGCGCATAGGCGCCCCGGAAGTCGTCCAGATTGCCGACTTGAGCGACCTTCATATTACTCGTCGGAGAGTGCGCCCAGATCCTGACCCAATTTCGTACAGCGGGAGTCCAAACGCGCTAAGGCCGGCGGAACGACATGGTATTCCTTGAGAGAGTCGGCTGACGACTGAAGCATCCCCGCGCCCACACTCACGCCAACTGTCCAATCCAGTTTGTGAAGAAGCGTCAGATCGTGGGTCGCCGCGATGGATTGTCGTGCTAGTTCACTCAGCGCGCCTTGCGCGACGACCACGCTCGCCTCCTGATCGTTCAAATAACCGACAGGATCCGGGGTCGGCTGTCCATTCGCCACCGACGACGTGCTCGCGGTGGCCGGGGCCGTCGTTGGGGTCGACGGAGCCGACGAGGGCGCGCTCAAGACTTGGGCGATGAAGGCCACCGCGAGCGCGGCAGAACCCACGAGCACGATCACATTCCCGGCTTTCACGGCGCTCCTTACTATGCTCGTCCGCGCATTCTTGAGCGAGTGTCATGCCTAATTACCCAGCCCACATGCCGTTGATGATGGACGGGTGCTCCGCGTCGCCGTCGGAGCGGTGATTCCGCTCCACAAGGTGTCGGTGGTGGGTAAGCTCGGTCATGCCTACGCCGGGTGCGGCTTGCCTCAAAGGGCCGTCCAAGCGTCCGGGAGGGAGTATACGGCGCCCGTTCCCCTTTCACAATGGGTAACGTGAAGGTAGTTGGATGTGGAGGCAGTCAGCCCATTTGCTCTCTCGCCCACCGCAGGTTGACGCGATGCTCGCGAATCTCCCGCTCCGGGCGCCGGGCAGGTGCACCCTTGCTGGCCTGAGATTTGCTGCCCAGAAGAAGAAGTGCTACCGTAAGAGTGGTGGATGCAGCGTGGCATCGACCAGGAGATGAGCCATGAGTCGGCTTCTCGAAGGTATCAAGGACGTCGAAGCGGCCCGCGAGGACGCGAAGCGCCCCAGCTTTATGACCCAGCTCTTCGCCGGCGAGCCGGACTTCCGCCTCCTCAGTCCCTTCCCCGAGCAAAGCACCGCCGATCAGGCAATCGGCGACGATCTCTGCGCGAAGGTCGCCAGCTACCTCGTCGAACACGTCGACCCTCGCGAGATCGAGCGGGCCGGGGTCATCCCCCGGGCGGTGCTGGACGGTCTCGCCCAGGCCGGCTGCTTCGGGATGATGATTCCGATCGAGTACGGCGGACTTGGCCTCTCCCAGACGAACTATAACCGCGTCCTGACCACGGTCGCCAGCTACTGTAACATCCTGGCCCTGGTGCTCTCGGCACACCAGTCGATCGGCGTCTCGCGGCCGGTCCTGATGTACGGCTCCGAAGCGCAGAAGCGCACCTGGCTGCCAAAGATCGCGCGGGGAGCGATCTCGGCCTTTGCCCTGACCGAGCCGAACGTCGGGTCGGATCCGGCGCACCTGGTCACGTCGGCCGTGCTGAGCGACGACGGTCGCGACTACGTCATCAACGGCGAGAAGCTCTGGTG
>JBOGTX010000118.1:0-3670 GCA_050695695.1 Chloroflexota bacterium | reverse complement strand
TTGAAGGAGTTCGACAAAGAGGACCAGTTGAGCCGCCTGCGGGTGATGATGAACACGATCGCGGTCGGTGCGTCGCTGGCGGTCCTCGACTACGACGTGGGACTTTTCGCGGACGTGCTTCGGGAGAGCTTCAAAGGGCGGCGGCGCGAGATCGGCGAGATGAACGCCCGCGCCGCGACCCTCGGCTTCGAACACGTTCGCCAGAACTTTGGCAACGGCTTCGCCTACCACGTCCAGGCAAAGGCGAGCTCGAACGGCCAGCACGCCCACCCGCTGCTGATTCGCGGCATGCACGCCTGCGCGTTCGGCAAGATCAAGGCGGGGCTGGCGATGCAAACCTACTATCCGATCAGCCCGGCGACCGACGAGAGCGTGTTCCTCGAATCGCAGCAGCGCAACTACGATATGGTCGTCGTTCAGACCGAGGACGAGATCTCGGCGATCAACATGGCGGTCGGCGCGGCCCACGCTGGCGTGCGCGTCGCGACCTCGACCTCCGGCCCCGGCGCCTCGCTGATGATCGAGGGCATCGGCTTCGCTTCGATCACCGAAGCGCCCGGCCCGGTCCTCTTCCTCTGGCAGCGCGGCGGCCCGAGCACCGGCCTCCCGACCCGTGAGGAGCAGGGAGACCTGCGCTTCGCGATGCAGCTGGCCCACGGCGAATCGCCACACATCGTGGTCGCGCCGGCCGATCCCCAGGAGATCTTCGACGACTCGTTCGAGTCGTTCAACTGGGCCGATCGCTACCAGATGCCAGTCGTGGTGATCGTCGACAAGTACCTCTCGACCGCGCACTGGACGCTCGACGAGCTGAAGACGTCGGGGCTGAAGATCGACCGCGGCGTGCTCTGGCACGCGAACGGCAACGGCGAGAAGTACCTGCGCTACGCCTTCACCGAGGACGGTATCAGCCCGCGGGCGATTCCCGGACAGGAAGGCGGCATTTTCTGGTCGACGACCGACGAGCACGATCCGGAGGGCCACATCACCGAGGATGCGACCAATCGCATCCGGATGATGGAAAAGCGCATGGGGAAGCTCGATCTGGCCGGGCGGGAGATCCCGGTCGAGCGCAAGCTACGCCTCTATGGACCAGACGACGCCGACCTGACCGTCGTCGGCTGGGGATCGACGAAAGGCTCGATTCTCGACGCGCTGGCCGAGCTGAACGACCGGGGCGGGCCGCGCTGGAATTACCTCCAGATTCGCCTGCTTCGTCCCTTCCCGACCGAGGAGGTCGCCGAGATCCTTCGACGGGCGAAGCGGACGATCCTGGTCGAGAACAACTACACCTGTCAGTTGGGCAATTTGATTCGCGAGACGACCGGCATCAGCGTCGACCACGAGATTCCCAAGTACGACGGCCGGCCGTTCTCCCAGGAGGAGCTCGTCGAGGCGCTCGACCGGGTTGTCGAGACCAACGAGCGGCGGGTCTTTGTCTCGCACCTTTCAGCCTAGTGAGGCTTGACGATCACGTTGGGTAAAATAGCCGCGCGATTTTACCCAACGTGATCGTCAAATTTCGATGAGAGCGCTTGAGGA
This sequence comes from Chloroflexota bacterium, assembly GCA_050695695.1. Taxonomy (GTDB): domain Bacteria; phylum Chloroflexota; class UBA6077; order FW602-bin22; family CADDYW01; genus JAJPKB01. Next base: position 2,128 of record JBOGTX010000118.1, on the reverse strand, counting down.
GAGAACATAAGGTGGCAACGAAACTCGAGCTGAAGTCATTCAAGTCCGATACCCACAATAACTGGTGCCCCGGCTGCGGCGACTTTGGCATTCTGACCGCGATGCAGATGGCGCTGTTTCAGCTCAAGATCGAGCCGCACCGGGTGGCCCTGTTCTCGGGTATCGGTTGCTCTGGCAAGACGCCGCACTACGTGAACGTTTACGGCTTTCATACCCTGCACGGGCGCGTCCTGCCGGTCGCGACCGGCGCGAAGATCGCGAACAAGGACCTGACCGTCATCGCGGTCGGCGGTGATGGGGATGGCTACGGTATCGGGTCTGGTTATTTCGTGAACGCCGGCCGGCGCAACCTCGATTTCACCTACCTTGTCTTCAACAACTCCGTCTATGGCCTGACCAAGGGCCAGGCGTCTCCGACCCTGGGCAAGGGCATCAAGACGAAATCGCTGCCCGAGGAGACGATTCTCGAGGGGATCAATCCGATTGCCCTGGCGGTTGGCGCCGGCTACACCTTCATCGCACGCGGTTACGCGCTCGAAGTGCGCTATCTCTCGACCCTGATCGCCGAGGCGATCCGCCATCGCGGTAGCTCCTTCATCGACATCCTTCAGACCTGCCCGACCTACAACGACCTCTACACCAAGGAATGGTACGACGACGGGCCGGGGGGCAAGTCTCGGATTTACAAGCTGGACGGGACCGGCTACGATCCGCTGGTCCACGACCCGAATGACGGGCAAGAGATCGTCGCCAAGAAGGTCCAGGCGGTCGCCAAGTCCTACGAGTGGGGCGAGCAGATTCCGGTCGGTGTGTATTACCGGGTCGAGCGCCCGACCTACGAGGAGGAGGTGGCGATCCGTCGTCCCTCCCTGGGCGAGACCGCGCTGGTCGACATCGACCTCGAAGATCGCGACATTCAGCCGTTGCTGAATTCCCTGCGGTAGGGACGCGGGGGTGAGGCCGCGTCCTCTATTTCTCGTAGATCTGCCCGACCGTGCCCTCGATCTTTGGCTGACCTCGGTGGGAGCGAGTGGCGATTTTCTTGTAGGGAAGCCGCTCGCCGCCCCCGGGCAGGCGCTCGACGTCGGGGGGCGGGACCTCCTGCCCGAAAACCCGCTCCTCGACGAATCCGGTCAGCTCTTTGTTGAAGCGGAACTTTTCGTCGATCCAGACCAGATGACCGCTGTGCTCGAAGCGAATCAACGACGCACCGGGGATGTTCGCGGCAAGGTATTCGCCAATCGCGAGCGGCACGACCTGGTCGTGAATCCCCTGAAACACCGCGGTCGGCACGCTAATCCGTCCGAGCGCGTCGCGCTGGTCGGAGTCGCGCAGGGCGATCAACGTCTGCTGGACGGCGTAGAGCGACGCCCCGAGGCCCATGCTCACGAACCAGTCCAGGGTTGGCTTGCCAACCGCGGTGTGGAACAGCGAGCCGACGTACTTGCCGAGCCGGTCCGGCCAGCTAGTCTCGGACCCCTCGAGCAGACCCTCGACGTACGGCCGGGATACCCCTTGAGAAAAGCCGGCCCCGCTGATCCAGCGCGGTGAGATCGCCCCGACCAGCACCAGGCCGGCGAGTGTCCTCGGAAAGCGCGTCGCGTAGGTCACGGCCACCGCGGCGCCGAGGCCGGCGCCGACCAGAATGATGTTATTCAGGCCGAGCACGGTGACCAGCGCGCCGACGTCGCGGGCCATCCCCTCTTCGTTGATCAGTCCGCCGGGCTGATCCGAGCGCCCGAAGCCGGGTAGATCGATGGTCACGGTCCGATAGCCGCGGCTGAACAGGGCGACCGGATACGCCCATTCCTGGCGGTCGAACGGCCAATCGTGAAGGAAGACGATCGTCCGCGCCTGTTCGGCGCTCCGGTCCTCGTAGTAGAGCTGGGTTTTGTTCGCGAGGCTGGTCGGCGAGGCAACTCCGAGGAAGGGCATGGCACACCTCCGGTCCGTCGACGTGAATGACACTGGTGCAATCGGCAAGCCAGGGACGCGATCCCTTCTCCCTCCTCCATTCTCGTCCGTGGCACTTCGATTGCTTCAATCACCGCCCACGGTCGAAGTGCTGGCCGTGATCCATTCAGCTCTGGAGACGGTATATGAGGTCGTTACTCTATCGGTTCTGCGG
>JBOGTX010000117.1:0-1792 GCA_050695695.1 Chloroflexota bacterium | reverse complement strand
GTTCGCGAGTATCTGCCGTGCCCGATCATCTGGCCAATCGTCGAACAGCCTGGGCAGGACGCCGGACGGGGAAGGGCATGGGTGGCGAAGGTCTGGCCGGGAGTAACCAGTTTCCACAGGTGTTTTAGGCGGCGAGCGGGCGGTTAGAGACCAGGCGGCAGCGCACGGCGAGGACGCCGCTGGCGCCGTCATCGGACCAGCGGGTGCCCGCCCGCTTCATCCGCATCTGGACCAGGTGTTTGCCGGCCGACTCGACCGCGCCGGAGCCGAGGGGCAAGCCCCGCGCCCGAAACGTCGGGTAGTCCATGCGCGCGGCGTGAGTGCGGAAATACTGGCGCTCACGCTGTAGGATGGCGGTCGCGGTCGAGGTGGCCGCCCTGGTCGCGTCGAGGAGGGGCAGCACGCCCGCCGCTCCCTCGTAGGCGAGAGCGATGGCGGTGAAGTGGGCCCAGCGCGTGGCCAGATACGTCCCCTCGCCGAAGAGGGCGTGGGCGATCGTCCAGACGTGCTCGGCCGCGTGATAGAAGTCCACGATTTCGACGCGCTCCCCGAAGTGCTCAGCGGCCAGGTTCCAGATCCAGGGAGCCCCGTCCCCCAGAACCACCACCGACCGCAGGATGGCCAGGCTTTGCCTCGGCCCTTCCCAGCCCACCACGTCGAGCGCCCCCCGGCGCGCCGCCTCGGTTAGCAACCGCGGCCCGAAGGACTCCGGGGCCTCGCGCGCCCCGACGTAGCTGAGCGCCGCCAGTTCCCCGTCCACTTGCCCGCCGACCACGCCCAGCTTCACCTCGTGCCCGCCATCGTGATAGCGCACCATCACCCCGTCGGTCTCCACCACCAGGTCCCCCGGCGTCGGCTCGCCGCGCTCGGCCGCCTCCCGGGTCGCATCGACGACCCGCGCCGCGGTCCGGTCCGCTGCCTCCAACTCGGCCCCCCGTCGCTCGGTGTCGCGGCGAATCGTCTCGGCCGCGACGGTCAGCCCGGTCAGCTTGCCCAATTCCCGTTGGGCGTCGACGAAGCTGGTCGACGCCCCCAGGTCGATCAACCAGTCCGCCAGTCCGGCACTGATCCGGTCACCGACGGCCAAGGCCCAGGTTGCGTCGATTGGGCTCCAGCCGTGCCGACACTTCCGACAATGGTACCAGGGCCGCTCCAAGGTGATCGTCCCGCACACGGTCGTCACCGTCCGCTCCCGCCAGCTCTGCACCCGACACCGCTCCGCACATCCTCGACACGCCACCCTCCGGCCCACTGCGCCGGGGCGCAGACTCGACGTGCTCTCTCGGAGGACCGCCGTCAGCAAGCCGGGCATCGCCGTCCGGATCGCGCCCAAGGTTGCCGCCTCCACGGTCGCCAGGGTTTCGTCCCGCTGCGCCTGCGCGACCTCCGCCAAGGCCTGCCCCAGGGTCTCCAACTGTGCTACGATGGAGGCGGGAAGAGCTTCAAACACGGGGAGCTTCCTTCCGGACCGCCGCCCGAGACACGTCGGCGGTCTGTTTCTGCTCACCTTACTGCCCCTGTCCAGCACTCCCTCTCTCGCCTCCTTCTACAGAAACTGGTTACTCCCGTCTGGACGTAGTGCTGGACATCATCACCGGAATCCACGACAATGGGCCTGGTGACCACGGGGCCGGGGATGCCCGGACCGGGGCTAAACGGGGAGCATCTCGGCCCGTGCTCCTTGCTTCGCAGATTGCCGCTATCGTACTACTACTGCCAATTCCAGAGATCCCTGAGCGCTGATCACGTCTTCCATGAAAACGTCCGGCATTCTATCCCGCCACTTCTGCCC
>JBOGTX010000116.1:0-2018 GCA_050695695.1 Chloroflexota bacterium | reverse complement strand
GGGCAACCGGGTTCGGCGCTGACCCGGAGGCGCTCTGCAAATGGCTCCACGGCATCTGGTTCGAATCGTTCGTCCTCGACGCCGTTCGCCAGATCGCCGATAGCTGCAATTTGTACGATCACGGCGCGGACCTGAAAGGTGTGCGGGTCGATCCAGAAACGAAAGAGAAGACCGAATTCCAGTTTGACGTCGCCGCGATTCGTGGATACCAGCTCTTCGGACTTTCTTGCACCACCGCCGGCAAGAATCTGATCGACTCCAAGCGTTTCGAGGCGTTCATTCGGGCTCGTCAGCTCGGCGGTGACGAGGCGCGCGTCGCGCTGGTCTGCTTTACGGACAAGCCGGAATCGGTGGAGCGGCAGCTCCGGAGCGATTTTGCCGACGACGACGGCCAATTCCGGGTGTTTGGCCGCGATCACCTCGCCGACCTTCCGTCCAGCCTCAAACAGTGGATCGAAACGTCGGCGAAGGAGTGAACAACGATGCTGACCCTGCTGATCGTCGACGCTACCCAGATCCAGCCATACATCTTCGGCTCCAATCGCCTGCGCGAGCAGATCGGCGCCTCGCACCTCGTCTCGCGGGCGACCGGTGCGTGGGCGCTGGACGCGCTTCCGGTGCCGAACAACGTTCTTGAAGCAGACGGCGCTTCGCCGAGCCTCGATCCCCGGGCAAAGATCGAAGACGGCGCCATCGCCGCCGAGGCGCTCTACGCCGGCGGTGGGCACCTGGTGGCGATCTTCCGCGACGAGGGCGGAGCGCGGAGCTTTGTCAGCGGATTGTCGCGGCGGGTCCTCACCGAGGCCCCGGGCGTCAACCTGGCCTATGCTCGGCGCTCCTTTGATTGGTGGGGCCAATCGCTCGCCGACAAAATGGATGACCTCCACCGAGACCTCGCCCGGGTCAAGAACCGCCAGCCGCCAACGTACCCGCTGCTCGGACTGGGGGTGACCGCGGCGTGCGGCTCGACCGGATTACCCGCCGTCGGCTACGCTGACTCGGACGACGACTCGGGCGCTCCTTCGCCGAGCGCGGCGCTCGCCTCCGCTGAAACCCTGGCGAAGCTCGACGCGCGCCTGGCGGCCGAAGCGCGCGTCCGCCAGGTCTTTTCCCTCGATGGAAAGTATGAGTTTCCGCGCCGCACCGACCAGCTCGGGCGAAGCCACGGTGAAGAGAGCCACGTCGCGCTGGTCCACGCCGATGGGAACGGCATGGGAAAGCGGCTACGCAAGATCGCCGACGCCCACCGCGCGCCCGTGCTGAATCGCGAATACATCGATGGGATCCGCGCGTTCTCGCTTGGACTGAATGAGGCGGCGGCGGAGGCCCAGCGTGACGTGATGCGTCAGTTGATCGGCTGGGTCGAGGCGCGCTGCTTCGGTCCCGACCCTCCGTTTACCCTCGCGACCGCGGCGGATGGCCGCCCTTTCCTGCCATTTCGACCACTGGTGTTCGGAGGCGATGATCTCACGTTCATGAGCGACGGGCGCCTGGGCCTCTCACTGGCCGTCGCCTATCTGCGGGCGTTCGAGCGCCGGGCTGCCGACCTTCCCGGTGGCGCTGGGCCCGCGACGGCGTCGGCGGGGGTCGCGATCGTGAAGTCACACTTCCCGATCGCCCGTGCCTACCAACTGGCCGAGAGCCTCACCAAGCAGGCGAAGGCGTATCGCCGCGAAATTCATGACGCGACTGGCCAGGACCAGGCGACCCTTGACTGGCACTTCGCTCAAGGAGGCCTGGCCGGTGGTCTCATGGAGATTCGGGACCGCGAGTACCAGACGAGTGACGGGTGCCTCATCCTCCGCCCGGTGACCCTGGAGGCCAACCCGGGTCCGGGTTCAGGCGCGCGCTCCTGGATGGTCGTGGAGAGCGCGATTGACGCGTTTCGCGATCAAGCCTGGCGCGAGCGCCACAACAAAGTGAAGGCGCTGCGCGACGCGCTGCGCGCGGGACCAGACGCGGTCGCGTCATTCCTGACGCGCTTCAACGCTGGCCAGGGCCTGCCCGACGTGGTGCCC
>JBOGTX010000115.1:0-4015 GCA_050695695.1 Chloroflexota bacterium | reverse complement strand
GTGGTATTCCGACCTGCTGGGGCTTCAAAAGGTCGGGGAGCTGCCCGACGAAGGCGGACGTGGAGCCAAGGTGCTGTTACGTCACCCGGCGAGCGGGCTCGTCATCGTTTTGTGCGCCCACAAAGCGAACCCCGGTGAGCCCTTCAGTGAGTTCCGCACCGGGCTCGACCACCTCTCGTTCAGCGTCCGTGACCGGGCGGAGCTAGACGCGTGGCAAGCACTCTTCGCCGCGCGGGGCGTGACTTACTCGCCGATCTACGAGTCCCCCTCCGGCCGCGGCTCCGTTCTGGTCTTTCGCGACCCGGACGATATCCAGCTCGAGATGTACCTGTCAAAGTAGTCCCCGACGCGTGATGCTCACGTCCCGCGCTCGACGACGAGGGCGAGCTTCCGCACCCGACCGTTGGTGAGCCAGCGGACCCAGAGCCGGTGGTCGGTGATCAGCCGTTCGCAGGGGGCCGAGCCGATCAACCGAGCAATCTCCATCCTATGGCGCTCGTACGCATCCAGCAAGCGCATGGCCACGGCGGCGTGCTGGGACGTGTGATCCTCCTGCCAAACCAGATGGAATCCGTGGGCTTTCGCCAGCGCCGCGAACGTTTCCCCCGGAATGAGCCAGACGGCGCGGAGATGGCCTACGGTCCGGCGCCCGGCGCCCTCCAGGGGTATCCCCTCCTCGAGGGTCAGCCCGAAGCGAGCTCTCGGCCGGAGCACACGGTGGATCTCGTCCAAAAGCGTTGCTTTGTCCTGAACCGCTAGCATCGTCTCGAAGAGAAGCGCCGCGTCAAAGGGGCCGGAGAGCGGCAGTCGCGTCGCATCGGCGATCAGAAATTTGGCGTAACGGTCGGTCTGTCGTGCCAGCGCATCCGATCGCGCGAGACGAATCGCCCCGGGCGAGCGATCGACGCCAAGGAACTCACCGCCGGTCGCTTCGGCGAGATGGCAGGTGAGCCCGCCGGCGCCGCAGCAGAGGTCGAGCACGTGATCGTGCGCTTTGATGCCCGTGCCTCGCGCGAGTGCCCGGGCCTCGCTCGCAGTCACGAAGCTCTCCTGCCCAACGTACTCTTCCGGTTCGTGGGCGCTTGCAGCGACGGGATAAAGCGCGCGGATCCGGCGCTCCCTGTGCGTCCCGGAGGGGAGATAATTGGGGAGAAGGCGATCAGGCCGCGACCGCGATACCACCTCGCTCCAATCCCGCGATCTTATCCGGGTTGTTCGTCAGCAGGCGTACGCTGGAGACTCGCAGGGAGCGCAAGATGGCGACGGCCACCCGGTAATCCCGCGGGTCGGGCGGGAAACCGAGCGCGAGGTTCGCATCGACCGTATCGTGCCCGAGATCCTGGAGCGCGTAGGCCCGGAGCTTATTGATCAGGCAGATGCCCCGTCCTTCCTGGCGTAGATAGACTAGCACGCCACCCTCCCGCCAGATGCGCTCAAGCGCAAGGGCGAGCTGGGGGCCGCAATCGCAACGGTGCGAGCCAGCGACCTGTCGAATCTCGTCTTCCATCGGCGACCCTTCTCGGTTTATCGACCTGCCGGAAGCAAGATAAGGACCGTCGGGGCATGCCGGTCGCGTCGCTATCGCGATACTCACCCTGCGACGGGACCGGTACGCCCCGTGCACGTCTCGGTCTGGTGCGAGCCCAAAAGGCGGACGCGTTGGCGCGGGAGCGAGGCTCCAGTTGCGAGAGGCAGTGAAGGAAGGTCGACGATGGATGCGTCCGACAGTGCCCCGTCCCGGATCGAGCCGGGCGACTGCGTCAAGGTACCGGATGGGCGAATCGGCCGGGTGCGCGAGGAGCGAGCGGGGACGTATCGCGTTCGGGTGCGGCGACTCACCAGCAAGTCCCACCAGTTCGTCTGGCTCGCGGGGTCGGAGCTCGAGCGTGTTCCCTGCCCCAAGGGCTGGATGAGCCCCGAAGGCTACAACCGCTACCTCAAAGAGACGCTCGCCAAGTTGCGGATCCGTGAGGCCGAGAAACGTCGCAGCCAGGCGCGATGATGGTAGCTGCCGCTTTGACCCGCGAGGCGATGTAGATCCAGAAGCGCGGTGCGGGAAGGCGACGCCAGACCGCGCCGGGAGGATCGCCCTGGGCGATCGCGTGGAGCACCGTATTCTGGTCGTCCGGGGCGAGATCGACGAACGAGTGGCTGAACCGCTGCCGGGCGACCTCGTCGATGCCTCGCAGGCCGAGGCGCCAGGCCTCCTCATCGGGGGCATGCTGTCGAAGCGCCAGCCGTCGGTGGTCCGCTCGAAGCAGCGCTGGTCGATCCAGGGAACAACCGGGATGCGCTGCTCCGGAGGACGGTCGCTCTGCGGCAGGACACGCTCAGCGAGAGCGTTGAGGATGCTAACCTCGCTCTCGTCGAAGGAGCGGATCGGAGGGATGCCGTTTTCGCCCCGGTTCGGGCTGACTGCTTGCACGGCCATCGTAAAACAAACCTCCAAACACCGCGGGACTCGCCCCTTTGCGGTCCTCTCCGATCACTGTGCTCTCCGCATGGCGACGGGATTGCGGCTCTTGATCGCCGCCAGATCGAGCCGGGTCGTGTCCGGCTCCTGGACCAGGTCCAGTCCCCAACCGAGGGCCGCGCCGAGCTGATTCCGCAGGTCGGCCATCCTTGCCAGGTGAATCAGCTTCCAACCCAACCCGCCGGCGATGCCGTCGATGACGGCGCCGCCGACCTCGACCACGCCCTCGGAGCGCCCCAGTGAAACGGCGTTGCCGAGCGACCGGTAGCGGAACGGCACCGGGGGCTCACCCCGCAGCGCGCGGAGCAGGTTGCTCGCTGCTGCCTCCCCTTCCTGGATCGCGGCCTGGGCGAGGAGCGGCACCGGCTGGTGGGTTCGGGCGTCTTCGACCGCCGCGTTATCGCCGACGGCGTACACCTCCGGGTGGCCTTGAAGGCGCAGGCATTCATCAATCATCAAGCTGCCGGCGTGGCCGTGGGGGACAATCAAGTGGGCGACGACGTCGGGAGTGCGCACGCCGGCGGTCCAGACGATCGTCTGGGCTTTGACGGTGCGGCCGTCCTCGGTCGCGAGGAATCCGGTCCCCACCGCCTTGGCCCGGGTGTTCAGCCAGACCTCGACGCCCATGGATTGGAGCTTCGCCAGCGCGATCGCGGCGAGGCGCTCACCCATGTGTCCGAGTAACTTCCCCTCCGACTCGATCACCAGCACCCGCACGTCGTGCGGGTCGAGTCCCGGATACTCGGCGGGCACCACCCGCCGGAGCAGGTCGATCAGCGCCGCCGCGGTCTCGACGCCGGTCGAGCCTCCCCCGACCAGCGCGACGGTGAGGAGTGCGCGACGCTCCTCGGGACTTGGCGTCCGGCTCGCTTGTTCGAGCACGCCGAGCACGTGGTGGCGGAGGGCGACCGCGTCTTCTAGCGCCTTCAGCGGGAGCGCATGCTCTTGCGCCGCCTGGTTGTGAAAGAAATTGGTGGTGCTGCCCAGGGCGACGATCAGATGATCGTATGGTACCGTTCCGTCCCCCAGGTGGACCTGGCGACTGTCAAAATCGATTCCGGTCACGGTACTCTGACGGAAGGCGATCCCGCGCGGGCCCGCGAAGGCACGGACTGGGAAGGCGATGTCGTAGGGACTGGCCGCACAGGTGGCCACCTGGAAGAGGGGCGGGGTGAAGAGATGGTAGTTGTGCTGGTCGATGAGGAGAACCTGTGCGTCGCGCGTGTGCGCGGCGAGCGTGCGCGCCGCGGCAAGCCCGGCGAACCCCGCGCCGAGCACGACGATTCGCGGCCCCGTCCGCGACTGCCCGACCGGCACCGGGGGCACTCGGCGCCGGCTCTGGAGAAACGTGGAGGCGGCGAGTGCGGCGGCGCCCATGGCCAGCCATGGGCCGTAGTGTGAAAGCTGGGTCATCGTCGTCACCTCTGGTGAAGTACGGCGCGGTTCACCCGGATCGCCCGGGTTGTCCGAGCGGATCTGGGCGTTCGCCGGTGTCAGACGATCTCGTGGACCTTATCGGAGGCCACGGTCAGGACGATCTTC
>JBOGTX010000114.1:0-8445 GCA_050695695.1 Chloroflexota bacterium | reverse complement strand
GTCGTCGACCGCGCGGTAGGCGTTGTAGGCGATCTCGCGCCGGCCATCCGGCGTCTCGCCGATCAACAGCCGCTCCATGAAGGCGTCCAGTGGCAGCGCCTTGAGCACGACCGGATCGGCCGGCGTGCGCTTGAGCAGAAAGATATTCGTCAGGCGCACCGGCTCCATCGGGTTCAGGAAGACCCGCGATGACTCGAGGACCTGGCCGATGTCGAGCATCGCCCGGGAATTGTCGAACGCGAAGAGCGACGCCACGAGCTCGCGCAGCCGATCGGTCGGGAGGGTGCCGAGGCGCGACCGAACGCCGGGGTGCTCGCTCGCGCGCAGCTCGTCGACGATCGCGCTCACCGTGCGAGCATTCGCCCGAATGAAAGCGGGCGTCGCGCGCGGTACGTTCTCCAGGTCGGCGGCCAGGATCGCGTCGGCGGCGTCCGGAAAGTTCTCGACCAGGTTGGTTCGCAGGTAGAAGATCTTCTCCGAGGTGTAGGCGTAGGCCTCGACCGGGCGTTCGCGTTCGATCTCGTTCAGGTCGATCGTCACCTCGTTGTTCGCCAGATCGAGGCAGCGGGCGATCCCGCGCGCGTTCGGGTGCTCGTCGAGCCAGGGGTTGCAGCGGTAGCCGCGGGTGACCCGCGAGTTGTCGGTCTCGATCTCGATCGGCACGAGGCGCTGGCCGGAGCGGGTGGCGCGCGCGTAGCGGATGTAGACCCAGTCGTCGGAATGAAAGCGGGTGGCCGGATAGGTCATCAGGCCATAGCTGCTGGTGCTCTTGCCGGTCCCGGTCGGCGCGATGTAGAGAATGCCCTCGCCCGCGTGCTCGACGCAGGCGCCGTGGATCGAGTGGATGCCGTAGTCGGCCGCGAGGACGCGCCCGACGGCGCCGAGGACCCAGCTCTTGAGCTGGCCGTAGTACGACGTATTGAAAAAGATGACCAGATTCGACGCCCGGCTGTAGTATGCCGCCTCCGGCTCGCCCGGAACGCCACCCAGCGCGTAGACGACGATTCGCGGCTCGTCGGGAGCAGCGGCGCCGGTCGTGCGCGTCCACTCCTCGGGGCTGTACCAGTTCTGGCGCCAGAACTCGATCAGGTGCCGACTGTTGGTGATCGCGCGGACGCGGATGCCGTGAATCACCACGTCGTGAAGCTCGATCGGCTCGCGGCCGGCATTCAGGACGATCCGAGCGATGGCCGTGTTGAGAAGGTGCTCGCGCCTCCCTGGCGTGCGATCGATTCCCTTATCGTGGAGCTTGGTCCGTGACCGCGTGCGGGTGATCGCGTTGGATCGGCCGATCGCATCGCCGGTCCACTCGACGAAATCCGGGGACGAGACCGCGGGGAAAACGTAGGGGGGTTGTTGCACCGTAGCCATTCAGCGTCCTCGCTCAGTTAGATCGTGGAAGAATGCTTGGAGGAAGCCGTTGCCTGGACAATGGCAACGAACTCGTCGGGTCGGAGACTCGCGCCGCCGACGAGCGCTCCGTCGATCTCCTCCCGCGCGACGAACTCGCGCACGTTCGCTCCCGTGACGCTGCCACCATACAAGATTCTGGTGGTTCTGGCAACGGCCTCGCCAAGTGTATCCATCAACGTCCGGCGGATCTGTCCGATCACCGCGTTCGCGCCTTCGCCGGTCGCGGCGCGCCCGGTGCCAATCGCCCAGACCGGCTCGTAGGCGACGACGAGGCCGGGGCAGGCGGCCACGCCCGCCAGTCCGCCGCGCACCTGGCGCTCGACCACCGCGCCGGTTTCTCCGGCCTCGTACTCGGCAAGGGTTTCGCCGACGCACATGATCGGCTGAAGGCGGTGAGGGACGAGGGCGCGAATCTGGCGGTTGACCGTCTCGTCGGTCACCCCGAAGTACTGGCGACGCTCGCTGTGACCGACGATGACGTAGCGGCAGAGCGGCGCCAGCATCGGCGGCGAGATCTGCCCGGTGTAGGCGCCCTTCTCTTCCCAGAAGACGTCCTGGGCGCCGACCAGAATCGGGCTGCCGGCCAGGGCTCGACCCACCGCGTTGAGTGAGATGAAGGGCGGGCAGACCACCTGCTCGACTCGGGCGATCTGGGTCAAGCGCGGTCGCAACTGCTGGACCAGCGCCACCGCCTCGGCCACCGTGGTGTTCATTTTCCAGTTGCCGGCGATCAAGGGAATGCGCATTATCTATCCTCGAGTGCCGCGACGCCCGGCAGGACCTTGCCCTCGAGAAACTCGAGCGAGGCTCCTCCGCCGGTCGAGACGTGGGACATCCGGTCGGCCAGTCCAAGCTGCTCCAGCACGCCGACGAGATCTCCGCCGCCGACGATGCTCGTCGCCGAGGCCTGGGCCACCGCGCGGGCGACGCCAAGGGTTCCCTCGGCGAAGGGTGTGACTTCGGCCATGCCAAGTGGTCCGTTCCAGATCACCGTCCCGGCGGCCGCGACGATGCGCGCGAATCGATCGACGGTTTGTGGTCCGACGTCGAGGATCATCTGGTCGGTGGCGACCTGATCGACCGGGCTAACGATCACCAGCGCGGTGGCCAGTGGCTCGCTGGCCACCACGACGTCCACCGGCAGGGTCAGCTTTGGCCCGGCGGCCACGATGATTTGCCGCGCGACCGGAATCTGGTTGACCTCGACGAGGGACCGCCCGATGTCGTAGCCCTGCGCCCGAAGAAAGGTATTCGCCATGCCCCCGCCAATCAAGAGATGGTCGACGCGGGGCAGCAAGTTCCGCAGGATCGAGATTTTGGAGGAGATCTTCGCGCCGCCGACGATCGCGACAAGTGGACGGCGCGGCGACTCCAGGGCGCTGCCGAGCGTCTGGAGCTCCTTCTCCATCAGAAAGCCACTCACCGCGGGCAGGAACCGAGTGACGCCGACCGTCGAGGCGTGGGCCCGGTGGGCGGTGCCGAAGGCATCGTTGACGTAAAGGTCGGCGAGCTTCGCCAGTTGTTCGGCGAAGCCGGGGTCGTTCCTCTCCTCGCCCGGATAAAACCGCACGTTCTCGAGCAGGGCGACCTGGCCGGGCAGCAGTTTCTGGACCGCCGCCTCGGCGACCGGACCGACCGTCTCGGGGACAAACGTCACCGGTTGCCCGAGCAACTGCTGGAGACGCGCGGCCACCGGTCGAAGGCTATACGTCGGGTTTGGCTGGCCACCCGGACGTCCCAGGTGCGAGACCAGAATCACCCGGGCGCCGTGATCGATCAGGAACTGGATCGTCGGCAGCGCCGCGCGGATTCGGCGATCATCGGTGATGTCGCCGGCGGCGTCCATCGGCACGTTGAAGTCGACCCGGACCAGGACGCGCCGCCCGGCGACCGGAACCTCGGCGACCGTCTTTTTGTCGTCGTCGACGCTCAAGCGATGCCACACCGCGCGACGTAGTCGGCAAGGTCGGCGACCCGGCAGCTATAGCCCCATTCGTTGTCGTACCAGCTCAGCACCTTGATCATGTTGCCGCCAATCGCCATCGTCATCTGGGTGTCGACGATCGAGCTGGCGGTGCTGCCCTTGAAGTCGGACGACACCAGCGGCTCGTCCGAGAGCTCGAGAATGCCGCGGAGCCGGCCTTCGGCGGCCGCGCGCAGGGCATCGTTGACGCTATCGACGGTGGCCGCCTTTTCGATCTCGGCGACGAAGTCGATGATCGACACCGTGCTGGTCGGCACCCGGAGGGCCAGCCCGTGAAAACGACCCTTCAGGTCGGGAATCACCAGCGCGACCGCGCGCGCGGCGCCGGTCGAGGTTGGAATGATGTTCATGGCGCCGGCCCGGGCGCGGCGCAGGTCATTATGAACCTGATCGAGGAGCTTCTGATCGTTGGTATACGAATGGACCGTCGTCATAAGCCCTTTGACGATCCCGAACTCATCGTGAATGACCTTGGCGATCGGCGCCAACGCGTTCGTCGTGCAGGACGCGTTCGACAGAATGTGGTGATGCGCGGGATCGTAGGTTTGCTCGTTCACGCCAAGGACGATCGTGACGTCCTCGCCGGTCGCCGGCGCGGTGATGATGACCTTCTTGGCGCCACCGTCGAGGTGAGCCGCGGCCTTGCTGGCGTTGGTAAAGACACCGCTCGACTCGATCACGAGATCCGCGCCGAGGTCGCCCCAGGGGATCGCGGCGGGATCGCGCTGGGCGAGAACCTTGATCTGGTGGCCGTTGACCGTCAGGTCGCGACCGTCGAAGCCGATCTCGCCGGGAAAGCGGCCGTAATTCGTATCGTAGGCGAGCAGGTGAGCGCTGGTGTGAGGGTCGGCCAGATCGTTGACGCCGACGACCTGCAAGGTGTCGTCGTGCCGATCGAGGATCGCCTTCAGCGACTGTCGGCCGATTCGACCGAAGCCATTGATCCCTACTCGAACTTTATCACTAATTTTCTTTGCCTCCAGTATGACCATTACGCCCAAAATTATAGCACGGTCGGTCCGGGGAGACGGAGATTACCAGTCGCGCCGCAGGTTGAAGAAGGCCGAGCGGCCGGGGTAGATGGCGACCGGGCCGAGCTCTTCCTCGATCCGAAGCAGCCGATTGTATTTGGCGACGCGCTCGCCACGGTCCGGCGCGCCGGTCTTGATCTGGCCGGCGTTGGTCGCCACCGCCAGGTCGGCGATCGTCGTGTCGCAGGTCTCCCCGGACCGGTGCGAGACGACCGCGGCCCAGGACGCCCGATTGCTCATTTGCATCGCGGCGAGGGTCTCGCTCAGGGTCCCGACCTGATTGAGCTTGATCAGAACCGCGTTCGCGACGTTCTCGCGGATGCCGCGCTCGATCCGGGTGACGTTGGTCACGAAGAGATCGTCGCCGACGAGCTGCACCCGGTTATCCAGGCGCTGGTGCAGCAGCTTCCAGCCAGCCCAGTCGTCCTCGGCGAGGCCGTCTTCGATCGAGATGATCGGGTACTTTTTCACCCAGTCCTCGTACAGGCCAACCAGGTCCGCCGCGTCGAGCGACTTGCCCTCGCGCGCCAGCACGTACTTGCCGTCCTGGTAGAGCTCGGTCGCCGCCGGATCGAGCGCCAGGAAAACGTCGACGCCCGGCTGGTGGCCAGCCCGCTCGATCGCCATGGTCAGCAGCTCGACCGCCGCGACGTTCGAGGCGAGCCTGGGGGCGTAGCCCCCTTCGTCCCCGACCGTCGTCGGGAGCCCGCGCTCGTGAAGCAGCGTGCCGAGGGTATGAAAAATCTCGGCGCCGGCTCGGAGGGCGTCGTGGAAGGTCGAGAAGCCGACCGGCATCACCATGAACTCCTGGAAATCGGTCGAGCCCTCGGCGTGGCGGCCGCCGTTGAGCACGTTCAGCATCGGCACCGGCAGGACGTGGCCCTCGACGCCGCCGATGTGGCGAAACAACGACTCGCCGAGGAAGCTCGCCGCCGCGTGGGCGACCGCAACCGAGACGCCAAGGACCGCGTTCGCGCCGAGCCGCGCCTTGTTTGGCGTGCCGTCGAGCTCGATCAGGCGGCGATCAACCCGCTCCTGGTCCAGCGCCGACATGCCGGCGACCGCGGGCGCGATCAGGTCGTTGACGTTGTCGACCGCGGTCAGGACACCCTTGCCACCGTAGCGCTGGGCGTCGCGGTCGCGCAGCTCGAGGGCTTCGTGCACGCCGGTCGAGGCGCCGGATGGCACGCCGGTCGAGCCGACCGTGCCGTCGATCAAGGTCACCTCGACCTCGAGGGTCGGATTGCCGCGCGAGTCGAGAATCTCGCGCGCGTGAACGGTGTCGATCGCGATACCGGTGGTCGCCATTCTGGTTATTCCTCCCACTCCCCTTGATTATACGGAGAGACTTATCCGTACGTCCACCGCGAGCGCCCCATGGCCCGCCTGGTAGACCACCAGCGGATTCAGGTCGAGCTCGCGAATTTCCGGAAAGTCGGCGGCCAACTGGGAGACCCGTTCCAGGATCTCGACGACCAGGTCGACGTCGGCCGGAGGGTGGCCACGGGCGCCCGCCAGGAGGGGGTAGGCGCGGATGGCGTGGACCATGTCCGTCGCCTCGCCCGCGGTCACCGGAACGATCCGGAGGCTGACGTCCCGCAGAATCTCGACGTAGATGCCGCCCAATCCGAAGAGCAAGAGGTGCCCGAAGGTGGCGTCCAGGCTCACCCCGACGATCGTCTCGAGGCCCGGCGGCGCCGTTGCCCAGACCGAGACGCCCTCGATCCGCGCCGACGGCAGGTGCTGGCGAACCGACGCCACGATGTCCCGATACGCACGACGGACGGCGGAAGCATCAGTCAGGCCGACCCGCACGCCGCCGACGTCCGACTTGTGGATCACCTCCGGCGACGATACTTTCAGCGCCACCGGCAAGCCGATCTCCTCGGCGACCCTTGCCGCCTCATCGGCGTCGTGAGCGAGGGCGTGGCGCGGGACCGGAACGCCGTAGGCGGCGGCGATGCGGCCGGCAAGGTCGCCGACCAGATTGGTCTGGCCGGTGGCCCGCGCCTGGCGGATCGCTGCTTCCACCGCCGACGGATCGACCGCGAACCGGCGGGGCACCTCGCCCGGCCGTGCCCGCCGCTCGGCGTGGCTAGCCATGGCGGAAAGCGCCTGAATCGCGCGCTCGGGAAAGGGGTCGTTCGGGACCTGACCCGCCGCGAGCGCGGTGATGCCGCGTTGGACGCTCCGGCTGCCCATGAAGCAGGCGAGAATGGGTCGGTCGGTTTGCTGGCGGGCCTCGGCCACGACCCGCGCGGTGGCCAGGGCGTCGGTCGTCAGTTGGGGCGTCAGAATCACCAGCAGTGCGTCGCCGCTCGGATCGGCGACCGCGGCGTCGAGGGCACGCTGGTAGCGATCCGGGCCGGCGTCGCCCAGCAGGTCGATCGGGTTCGCGACGCTGGCGGCCGGCGGCAGCCCGCGCCGAAGCGCGCCGGTGGTGTTCGGGCTCAGCTTCGCCAGGGTAAGGCCGGCGGCGACCGCCGCGTCGGTGGCGACGATGCCCGGGCCGCCGGCGTTGGTCACGATCGTCAGGCTCCGGCCGCGGGGTACCGGCTGGAGCGAGAACGCGTCGGCGGCGTCGAACAGCGCCTCGAGGGTCGGCGCGCGGATCACTCCGGACTGTTGGAACGCCGCCGAATAGGCGAGGTCGGAGCCGGCGAGCGCGCCGGTGTGCGACGAGACGGCCCGCGAACCGGCGGCGGTTCGCCCGGCCTTCAGGACGACGACCGGTCGGCGCCGGGTCGCCTCGGTCGCGACCCGCCGAAAGCGGCGTCCGTCGGACATGCCTTCGAGGTAGGCAGCGACCGCTCGGACGGTCTCGTCGGCGGCCCAGAGCTCGAGGACGTCGCTCTCGGTCACGTCGGCCTGGTTGCCGAGGCTGACGAACTTGCTGAAGCCGAGATCGCGCGCGGCGGCCCAGTCGAGGACCGCGGTGCCAAGGGCGCCGGACTGGGACATGAAGGCGATGCCGTTGGCCTCGGGCATGCGGGCGGCGAACGACGCGTTCAGCGGCGTCGTCGTGTCGATCACGCCGAGGCAGTTCGGACCGAGCACGCGCATCCCGACCGCGCGGGCGATCTCGACGATCTTCCGCTCCGCTTCCGCGCCGTCGGCGCCGGTCTCGCGAAAGCCCGCGCTGATGACGATGGCGGCGCGAACTCGCTTGGCGGCGCAATCGGCGATGACCGGCAGCACGGCGCGCGCCGGCACGACGATCACCGCCAGATCCACCGGATTCGGAATCGCGGTGACGGACGGATAAGCCAGTAACCCGCCGATTCGCCGGGCCTTCGGATTGATCGGGTAGATCGGACCGGGAAATCCCGAGGTCTTGACGTTGCGCAGGACGAGAGATCCCAGCTTGGCGCGATCGCGTGACGCTCCGACCACCGCGACCGAGCGCGGCGCGAACAGGGCGAGCAGATTGTCGGGCGAAGGCGCCACGCTCGGGCGCCGGGCCTGGCCGTTCACGGCCGACGTGCTGACAAGAACCGCGCCAGCAGGAGGGCCGCGTTTGATGATAAGTATCGACCGACCGCCCACTAAAGCAACCGGTCGATTCATTCAGCTAACGGCCGGACTGGCCTTTTCCTCTCCTTCTGGGAGAGGGCGGAGGTGAGGGTCTGGGCCAGTTGCCAAGGCGCGGAGCCCGGGCCCTCACCCTGACCCTCTCCCTCTAGGAGAGGGGATTGAACGCTCGCATGCTGAATCAGGTTGTGCACTGCTATAGGAAGGTCGTTCGTCTCAACCACGGTGTGAACACCCAGGTTGAGATTCTTAAGGTAACCTTAAGCTAATCTTAAGGTTCAAGTAGACTTATTCGTGGTAGAGTGGCCGAACATGACAATCGGGAGGCTGACCATAAATGAGCCTGATTGTCCGTTTTCGGCCGGGCCAGGCTTGCTCCGCGGGAGGACGTGGTTGACGTCCGCTGGGGCCCCGCGAC
This sequence comes from Chloroflexota bacterium, assembly GCA_050695695.1. Taxonomy (GTDB): domain Bacteria; phylum Chloroflexota; class UBA6077; order FW602-bin22; family CADDYW01; genus JAJPKB01. The sequence goes on along the minus strand of JBOGTX010000114.1, from coordinate 68 downwards.
CACCGACGGAAGACGCGCGAAGGGAAGTGGCAATGAACGTCAGGCGACGATTTTCCGGTGCTCTCGGG
>JBOGTX010000113.1:0-5185 GCA_050695695.1 Chloroflexota bacterium | reverse complement strand
GCCGAGGTGTTAAATAAGTGCTAAATGAACCCGAGAAGCGTGGCCGATCAGCAAGATCTCCGTGATCAGCGTCGGTGGGCGGCCTGGAGGCGCGCGGGTCCGCGGGCGAGCCAGAGGGCGCCCGCGGCGAAGAGGACCAGGAGCGCGAAGCCGGCCATCAGGTCGAAGCTGAGCTGGTATGAGCCGGTCGCGTCCCGCGCGAAGCCGGCCGCCAGGGGACCGACCACGACGCCGACGTTCAGGCACGTGTTCACGATGCCGTAGCCGGTGCCCACATCCCGTGGGCGGAGAAGCTTTGTTGGCAGGGCGAAGACCGGCGTCGGTACGATGGCGCTGCCGAGCCCGAGCAAGAGCAGCAGGCCAACCAGGGGCATGCCGGAGGAGGGAGTTGCGAAGATGCTCCCGGCGACGATCAGCCCACCGAGCCCGATCCAAACCTCGTCGTGACCGAGCCGGTCCAGGAGATAGCCGACGAGCGGCGCGAGGAACGGCGACGGCAGCATCAGCAAGCTCGTGAGAAAGCCGGCCACGGCGATACCGTAACCTCGGGCGATGAAGTAATCGGGAGCGAAGGTGAGAAACGCGATCACCGCGGCGTTGAAGAGCAGCCAGACGATGCCATCCAGCCAGATCGCCAGCCCCAGGCCCTTGACGAGCGCGAGTATTGTCCGAGGCGCCGGGGAGGTGCGCGGGCCACGATCGGATGGGGCCGGACGGTAGAGGGCGACGAACGCGACGAGCGCGACGCTCGCCAGTCCGACGGTCACGAGCACCGCATCCCGCCATCCCAGATCGATCGCGACCGTCCCGAGGGTATTCAGGGCGAGGATGGTCGCGACCGGCAGAGCGGTGCTGTAGATGCCGATCGCGATGCCTAGCTCGCGGCCGACGAACCACTCCGCCACGTACTTCGAGCCGACCACGAACAGCGAGAGTCCGCCCGCGCCGGCGATCACCCGACCGATCGCCAGGATTGGAAACGTCGGACCAACGGCCACCAGCAACGTGCCGACAATCGTCGCGATCAGGCAGGCGATCATCGGAATTCGCGGGCCGCGCCGGTCGACGAGCAGTCCGACCGGAATCGAGAGAAAGATGCCGGGCAGGGCAAAGAGGCTCATCAGCAGGCCGGCGGTCGCGTGCGACAGCCGGAGGTCCGCGATGATCAGGCTGACGATGGGCGGGATGCTCTGAAAGACCGCGGCGTAGGCCAGGAAGCTGAGATAGACGATTCCCAGCACGATCCAGCGGTCGCTGGTGGTCGGGCCGGGCGTCGTCTCGCGGCGCATGGGGCACCTGCTCTCGGGGAATCCGGATCGCGGCCGGGACTCGGGGCGCGGCCCGAGCCACCCCAGCGCAACAACCATGCCCGGGTCCAGGTCTCTGGTCAGGACGACAGCCTGGAGCAAAGGGCGATCTCATTGGGCTGACGAACGGACGGCCCCCCTGTGGTCCCCCCGTGGATGGGGGGACGCGGCTTCCCTCCCCGTCCACGGGGAGGGCGCGGGAGGGGCCTCCCGACGGTTCGCCAAGACATTTCGCTCACCGCTCTAGCGTCCTGGCGGCTCGATCGCGGATGGCACCACCGCGCGCTTCGCGAGGGGCTCGCCCTTTCCTTGCTCTTCGGGCGGCTTGATTCCGTGGAAGAAGAAGTAATACAGGACGGCGTTCACGCCCTGGAACAACGCCGCGAACTCGAGGGGCAGGTCGAGGGAGATCGACTCCATCATGTAGCCGGCAATCGTCGGTCCAATCGACGAAAAGACCTGGGTGGGAAGGTTGCTGAACCCGGCCGCGGTCGCGCGCTCCTCTCGTGGAATGATCGCCATCAGGTACGACTGGCGAATCGGGTTCGAAAGCGTGTTCGTGACCATCCGCGCCAGCAGCAGCGCCGCCGCCAGCGGATAGACCGGCATCAACGGGACGAACGCCAGGATCCCGACCGACACGACCCGGGTCAGCACGACCGCGTTGACCGCGCCAAGCCGGCGCGCGATCCGCGCCGCGTACAGATACGAAGGCGCGGTCGCCAGGTTGATCAACGTGAAGAGCCCGCCGAGCTCGGCGGCGCCAACGCCGTAGCGTCGATACAGCCAGTAGACCAGAATTGGCCCGAGGAATCCGATCGCCAGCCCATTGGTCGCGTTGGTCGCCATGAACTTCAGGATCGTCCGCACCGTCGCCGGCGACACCCGGCCGGCGCGCTTCGGTCGGGGTCGGGACTCGACCGCCGATTGGCGCGTCTCGCGCACCGGGAGCACCACCACCGCCATCGCGATCCCGAAGATCACCGTCATTCCGAAGAGCACCCGATCGCTGTCGATCTTCCCCATCCCAAGCTCGGACTGCAGCACGCTCGGGAGGATCGCCAGGAGCGACCCGACCGCTCCGGCCAGGACTCCGACGAACGAGGTCGCGCCGAAGACGGCGGTCCGGTGCTCGTCGTCGGCGTGCTCGGCCAGCAGCGCCTGTTCCGCGGGATAGTACGGTCCCCACGCCCCGCCGCTGCCCGCGCCACCCCCGCGACCGATCGTCGAGATCGCCCCGGCGACCAGCAAGACCAGAAACGACCCGCTCAACGCGAAGACGAGCCCGCCGAAGGCGGCAAGCAGGGCCAGGATGACCAGGAAGAGCTTCCGGCCGAACCGATCGGAATAGATCCCGACCGCGGCGGCCAGGATCGCGCTCGCGATCGACGACGCGGTGAAGATCAGCCCGAGCTGGACGGCGCTGTAACCGAGGGTCGCCAGGTAGAGGGGCACGATGATCGCGAGGTAGCCCTGGGTCAGGCTGCGGACGCCCCGGCCCGCGAAGAGGAGGGTGAGATCGCGATTCAACCAGACTGGGCGCACTGTCGTCGATTCTTCCTACATCGAATTGGTCCGTGGCGGCGAAGGACGGCCTTACCCCCTGCCCCTCTCCACCGAAGGTGGCGAGGGGAAACCGGGGGTGAGGCCGTCCTTTACCCGTCCGCGCCGTGGCTCGGCTGGGCGGTCTCGCCCGGGATCGCGTATTGACCGTTCCCGGCGCCGTCCACCGCGAGCTCGGACGGCGTTTCATCCAACGAGACCCGGGTCAGTGCGGCGAGCGGGGTCGGGCCGACGTTCCAACGCATGCTCATCAGCCCCAGCCGCTGCAGCCAGTGGCCGAAGTCGTCCAGGTAACTATACATCACCGGCACGAACACCAGCGTCAGCAGCGTCGAGGTGATCAGCCCGCCGACCAGCACCGTCGCCATCGGCGAGCGCTCTTCCGAGCCCGCGCCGATCTTGATCGCCAACGGCAGCATCGCGAAGACCATCGTACAGGTGGTCATCAGGATCGGGCGAAGCCGGGTTCGGCCCGACTCGATCAGCGCTTCGTTCCGGGCCATCCCGCGGTCGCGCAGCGTATTGGTATAGTCCACCAGGAGGATCGCGTTCTTAGCGACCAGCCCCATCAACATGATCAGGCCCATGAACGAGTAGAGGTTCAGCGTGTTGCCGGTGACCGTCAGCGCCCCCAGCGCCCCGACCGTCGCGAGCGGCAAGCTGAGCAGCACCGCCAACGGGTAGAGCAACGACTCGTAAAGGGCCGACGTCAGCATGTAGACCAGCAGAATCGACAGGGCGAAGGCCGCTTCGAGTGGCGCGAAAACCTGGGCCTGCTGCTGGACCGAGCCGCTGAAGGTGAACGAGTAGCCCGAGGGCATCGCCACCTGCTGCATCGCCTTTTGAATCTCGGTGGCGACCTGTCCCAGCGGGACGCCGAAGGTCGAGGCGCTCACCGTCACTTCAAGCGTCCGGTTCTGGTCGTTGATCTCGGCCGGCTCGGTCGTCGGGTACACCGTCGCGACGTCGCCCAGCCGCACCACCGCGCCGGACGAGGTGTTGAGGGGAAGTGCTTCGATTTGGGACGTGGTGATCGTGCTGCTTCCCTGCACCGTGAGGACGATTGGGGTCAGAATCGACGCGCCGCTTGGCGTCAGACTGGTGACCTGAGAACCGCCCACCAGGGTGCTGATCGTCGTGCCGATCTGCTGCGCGGTGATCCCCAGATCGGCCGCCTTGGCCCGATCGATCTGGACGCCCAGCTCGGGCACCGTGCTTGCCCCTTCGTTCCGCACCTCGACGACACCGGGCTGTCCTTGCATGACCCCCGCGACTTGATCGGCGAGCTGGTTGAGGGTGTCGATGTTGGGACCAAGCAGCACCACGCCGACGGCGCGAAATCCGCCGATGCGCAGTGGGCTCGATACCGAGGTCGTGATCGACGCCTGCGGGTAGGCCCGGGCGAGCTGTCGGACCCGGGTCAGGTAGTCGTCGATCGGGGGCCGCTGATCGACCGGAACCAGGTCGACGGCGATGTGCCCGCTATTGGTGTTCGAGCCGCCGCCGAACCCACCGCGCGAGCCCGCCGTCTCGAACGACTGGACGACGCCCGGCATCGCCCGAATCTTCGCGTCCACATCGTCGATCACCGACTCGGTCACGACCAGCGGCGTGCCGTTTGGCAGGTTCACGCTCACCGAGAACTGCGAGTTATCTTCTTGCGGCGTGAACTCGGTTCCCAGCCAGCCGAGCGGAATGAACGCGATACTCAGGAGCAGCGCCACGATGCCGACGACGATGACGATCGGCCGACGGCCGAGCGCCCCGTGGATCAGGTGACCGTACCCCTGGCGTAGCTTGCCGTAGTTGTGCTCCCACCAGACGGTGAAGCGGAACCACGGACCACTGCCCTGGACCGCGTCGAGGTGCTCCTCGTCGAGCGGCTCTTTCAGCCAGCGCGAGGCGAGCAGCGGCGTGATCGTGAACGAGACGAACAGCGAGAACAGCGTCGCGGTGACGATCGTCAGGCCGAACTCGCGGAAGATCTCGCCGACGATCCCCTGGGTGAAAGCGATCGGGCCGTACACCACCACGTCGGTCATGGTGATCGCCACCGCCGCCAGGCCGATCTCGATCCGGCCATCGAGCGCCGCTCGCACTGGACTCTTTCCCATCGCCAGGTGTCGGTTGATGTTTTCCAACACCACGATCGAGTCGTCGACGAGAATTCCGGTCATCAGCGATAACGCGAGCAGCGAGATCAGGTCGAGGCTGAACCCGAGGAAGTACATCACGGTGAACGTCGAGATCAGCGAGATCGGGATCGCCAGGATGACAATGACCATGTTGCGCGGTCGATGCAGGAAGAGCAGCAA
>JBOGTX010000112.1:0-5248 GCA_050695695.1 Chloroflexota bacterium | reverse complement strand
TCGACCGACACTTCAGTACCGTGGGGTGGCAATCATGGCTCCCGGGCTACAGTGCTTCGCTCTGCCACTGGCCGTCGCGATCATCGGGCCGCTCGCGCTGTACCTTCTCAATCAATCGAGATAAGTGGCATCGGTCAGGCAGGCCCTCCTGATCGAGATCAATCATCGCGCTTCACGCGCCGGGCCCGTCTGACCAATCGGCGGGAAGCGGCCGGACTTCCGGTGCTACTCGAATTTGACGTCGGCTCGGCCAGAAATCATCGATCGGAGACCAGTCATGATCGCTCGACAGCTTCTCACCCGTGGCCTTGCCTCGCGCACCCTTCGCAAAGTTCCGGAGATCACCGTCTTCTTCTGGGTCGTCAAGCTGTTGAGCACCGCGATGGGCGAATCGACCTCGGATTACCTGGTCTATCACATCGATCCGTACGCCGCGGTCGCGCTCACCGGGGTCGGCCTGGCTGCCGCGTTGATCTTGCAGCTCGTCGTCCGGCGGTACGTCACCTGGATCTACTGGTTGGCCGTGGTGATGGTCGCCGTCTTCGGGACGATGGCCGCCGACGTGTTGCACGTCGTGCTGGGCGTCCCCTACCTGACGTCCACCGCATTCTTCGCGGCAACGCTGGTGGTGGTCTTCGTCGCCTGGTACGCCAGCGAGAAAACGCTGTCGATCCACACGATCGACCTGCCGCGTCGCGAGCTATTTTACTGGGCCACCGTCATGGCGACGTTCGCGCTCGGCACCGCCGCCGGCGACATGACCGCGGCGACCCTTGGCCTGGGGTACCTTGCCTCGGGAGTGCTGTTCATCGCGTTGTTCGCGGTGCCGGCGTTGGGCTATCGGCTCTTTGGGCTCAACGAGGTCTTCGCCTTCTGGTTCGCCTACGTCGTGACCCGGCCACTCGGCGCCTCGTTCGCCGACTGGTTCGGCAAGCCCTATCTGGGCGGCCTCGGGCTGGGCGACGGCAAGGTCTCGCTGGTTTTGACGGTTCTGATCGTGATCTGCGTCGCCTACCTCGCCGTCAGCCACCGGGACACCCGAAGGCACGGCGTTTAGCCCTCGGCGCATGCCTCCGCGACCGCCATCGCGCCCGCCACTGCCGGCGAGCAGTCTCGATCGGCGTTCGCCCGGCGCTGGCTCCGGACCAGCCAGCCAGCCGCGTACACCGCGAGCACCGGCTCCAGGACGGCGTGAAAGCGTCCGTTGCTGAACATCATCGCCTGGAGAGCGATCGAAAGTAGCACGATCGCGGTCACGAGTGGCGCTCGCCGACCGGCGCGGGCGAGTCCGGCCGCTCCGAAAGCCAGCGCCGGCAGGTAAACCGCATAGCCCGCGAGGAGAACGAGCATGCGGCCGCGCCCATCCAGACTCGAAGCGCCGGTCGCGTCTTGATCCCACCAGAGCGGCCAGGACTCATCCAGCACGTAGATCATCAGCTTCGCCGGTGCGAACCGCGCCAGGATGGCGGGGTGAGCCCGGACGTACGCGACAAGCTCGGACCGCGCCAGGCGCGCGCGCCCGGCCTCATCGTGTCCGATCGTGAAGGCGCCAAACGATGCTGGATCGAGCGTCACGTACCCGCCGGTCGTCTGGGGCCCGAAACTGATCAGCAGGTTTGTCGTGCTGCTCGTAGAGAGTCCGACGATACCGACCACCACCGCGTTTCGAACGACCCACGGTGCCAGGACCAGTAGCGCGCCGACGATCAGGCCGGCGAGGCGTGGCGCGAGCGGCGACATGGACCGACGGCGCGCGCACCAGGACACGCCGATGGCAATCAAGACGATCAAACTTTGTTCGCGCACCATGACCAGCACGCCGCACGTCAGTCCGATCGAGAGGCCGGCGAGGAGAGCCCGGCGCGAATGTTCCAGGCGCACGGCGAGCAAGATCACGGCGAGGAAGAGGGGGAGCGCCAGGTTTTCGCTGAGCAAGAAGCGCGGCAGCAGGACCAACGCGGGGAAGACCGAGACGATGGCCGCCGCGACCAGCGCGGCGGGCTCGCTAAACAGGTGGCGCGCCAGGGCGTAGGTCAGGAGAATCGTCGCGGCCGCCAGCGCCAGGTTCGCCAGGTAAACCACCGTATCGTTCGACCCGGCGACTCGATACAGGACCGCGAGAAACGCCGGCCACCCGGGAACCCACCAGGCAGTCGGGTACCCTCCGAAAGCGTAGCCTTGCCCGCTGGCCAGGGACAACGCGAAGGCACGATAGGCACCGGCGTCGGAGACCGGCACGGCGTGCGACGTCAACTGCCACCAGACCCGCGGGACAAGCCCGACGAGTACAATAACCACGAGGCGGATGTCAGTCTGAGTTCTCATCGCTCATGAGTCTACGGCAGACGCCGCCCGCGACTGATGGGAAATCCTTCCTACTCGCGCCCGACCAACTTGCGTGATCCGTCGACGCGCGTCGTTCGTCCGCCCCACCGGTCGTCGCCTCGCCGATGGGCCGAACCGGCCCGACGGTGATCCGGCGACTCGCTAGGCGTCCCGAACCGCGTCGCGGGCCGCCAGGTAGTTGGCTGGAGGCGACCCCGGGTTGACCGAGCAGCCCGGGCCAATCAGACAATGCCGGCCATCGGTCGCGGCAAGGGCCGATCGTACCTGGCTCGCGATCTCATCGGGTGCCAGGTCGGCGAACTCCGGCTTCGCGCTGACGCCACCGAGCAGGGCCTTGTCGGTGAGGCGGCGCGCCTCGGCGAACGACGGATTCCCGTCGCCAAGCGCCCAGTTGACCGCGGCGGCGGGATAGTCTCGGAAATCGCCGAAGTAAATCTCTTCCCCACAGAGGTGCAGCACGTTGAAGGGCGCGCCGCTGATCGGGTCGAGAATCCGTCGATCGAACGGCCGCGCGAATCGGGCGTGCTCGTCGCGGGTCAGCATCTGCGGTCCAACCCACTTGCTCGCGTAGAAGATACCATCGGCGCCCAGCTCGAGGTAGCGCCGACTCAGGGCGGCATAGGTCGACGCGATCGCCTCGAGCCCGGCCAGCAGCGCCGGCGCGTCCATGCTCATCGCGGCGTGGACCGCGCTCGCACCACCGGGCACCAGCGCGGCGGCGATCGTCAGCGGACAGAAGACCGTCCAGATGATCGGCACGTCCGGTCCAAGCCCGGCGCGAACCAGGTGCAGCGCCTGCTGCTGCTCGACAAGAACTGGATCCTCGAGCGACAGCGGCTTCAGGCGACCCACCTCGGCTACCGTCGCGCACGCCTGGGCGGTCAGCGTCGGCCCAACGGTCGGCACCGTCGAACGAGCATATCGGTTGCCCCAGCCCTCGGCAAAGTAGCTGGCCCGCGATTGGACCTTGATGTAATCCAAGTCGTAGGCGCGCGCGAACCGCCCGGTCTCGTCGGCCAGGTCCTCGGCCGAGTTCTCGCGGGCAAAGTTGTGGACCCAGAAGCTGACCGGAACGCGATCGACCTCCTGGCCGGCAACCGCGGCCAGCACGCGTTCTCGTTTCGTCATCGGCGGGATCGGACTCATGGCATGATCCTTTCTGAATGTCATTGGTGGGCATCGGCCGAATTTGTCGCACTCATTATAGCCATGGCCGCGAGGCCATCGGACGCATCTCCGAGCCCATGGACGCACCGACGGTCATTCGTCCGCGGGACGCGGGCGCGGATACTTCCTCACCCTGGATGCCTGCTCCATTGTCGCGTGGCACGGCATGGTGGAGTGGTCCAAAATCCGCTGGACCTTGACCCGGATAACGCGTCGGCTGGTATCATGGGCAATCGATCAATTCTGGCACGACGATCGACGTCGTTTGGAGGGATTACCTATGCCGCGATTACAGGGGCAGGTCGCGATCGTGACCGGCGGCGCTCAGGGCATCGGCGGCGCGACCGCGCGACGGTTGGCCGAGGAGGGCGCGAGCGTCCTGATCGTCGACGTCGACGGCGAGGCCGCCGAGCGGAACGCCCGAGCGATCCGCGACGCGGGCGGCACCGCCGCCACGTTTTTGGGCGACGTCGGCAAGCACGACGACGTGCGCGCGATGGTCGAGGCGGCGGCGCGCCAATGGGGCAAGTTGAACATCCTGGTGAACAACGCCTATAACCCGACCGCCGGCGACGACGGCGGCAGCGCGGTGGAGATCACCGAAGAAGCCTGGGACCGCGGCCTGGCGGTGCTGATCAAGTCGATCTTTCTCGGCACCAAGTACGCGGTTCCGTTGATCCAGCGCTCCGGCGGCGGCTCGATCGTCAATTTGGCCTCGGTGCACGGGCTCCTTCAGGCGCCCCGCGCGCTGATCTACGAGGCGGGAAAGTCGGCGGTCATTGGCATGACCCGCCAGATGGCCCAGGATTTCGGCCCAACGGGCATCCGGGTGAACGCCATCTGCCCCGGCCACATCGTGACCGAGCGCATCCAGGCCCAGAACTGGGACAACAATCCCAGCGGCCTGCGCTTCTTCGAGGAACAGTACCCGGTTCGCCGCTGCGGCCGCCCGGTCGACATCGCCAACGCGATCGTCTTCCTCTGCTCGGAGGAGGCTTCGTTCATCACCGGCCACGCCCTCGTCGTGGACGGCGGGCTGACCATCCAGCTTCAAGAGAACCTGGGCGTCCAGCTCGCCCACTACATCCAGGAGCACCCGGAGACGCGTTTGCCCTACTGAGCGACAGAAAAGCGCGCGGCGACGCCGCGACGTCGCGTGGCGACGATCGGCGCGCTCATCCCGGCGCTCTGACGTTCGGCTGACTCGCGTCACACGACTATTCTCCGGCCGGAAACCAGCGTAGAATGGCCACGCCGCTGGTCTGGTCGATCCCGTTTTGGATCGGTACCGGCGAGGGATGTGGACAGCAACCGAGGAGTACGTGCATGCTGACGATCGCCTACGCGTGGTTTTCCGCGAACTGGCAATATGCCGGCTTCGTCGCTGGCCTGTTCCTCCTGGCGCTCGTGCCGTTGGTCGCCGGTGTCTGGGGGCTCGGCCTCCTGCTCGTCTACCTGCTCCTGCCAATCTACATGGTCCATCAACTGGAGGAGCACGCCGGCGACCGGTTTCACCGCTTCGTCAACATCCACCTTGGCCATGGCCGCGACGTCCTGACCTCCGACGCGATCGTCGTCATCAACATCGGCCTGGTGTGGATCGTCTGCCTGGTGGCGCTCTATCTCGCCCGCTTCGTCGACCTCGGGCTCGGGCTGATCGTGGTCTACCTGGTGCTGGTCAACGCGCTGGTCCACATCCTCGGGGCCGCCAGGCAGCGCGCTTACAACCCGGGCC
>JBOGTX010000111.1:0-3110 GCA_050695695.1 Chloroflexota bacterium | reverse complement strand
GCCACGGCGAACGTCGATACCCAGACCGAAGCCAAGGTCCAGGATGCGCTTCACCTGCTCCTGGAAGGGCGAACCGCGATTATCATCGCCCACCGCCTCAGCACGGTGCGCTCGGCCGATCGAATCGTGGTCCTCGAAGCGGGCCGGATCGCCGAGGTCGGCAGTCACCACGAGCTTCTCCGTGGCGGCGGGCATTACGCCCGCCTTTACCAGGCGTCGGTGTCGGTGTCGTAGGCGAGCCAGTCCGAGCAGCTATCCGCCGAGGCGGCGGGCTGGTCCGTCACGCCTTGCCGTGCCGACGGCCGCATGGTATACTTTGTTCTTGCGAGGCGCGGAGAAATCTGTGCCCTTCGCCCGCCTGGAGGGGTGGGTGAGTGGTTAATACCAACAGACTGTAAATCTGTCGCCTGAAATGGCTACGCAGGTTCGAATCCTGCCCCCTCCACCACCCAGCGGTCAGACCCAGGATCCCCTCGGCCGCCGTTCACAGTTTTCCCCGTCGATTGCCCGAACCAGACCGGTGACCAGTCCGCGCCCACCCGTGCTTTCCCCGGCCCTTGGCAGCAAGCGAAGAATCGCGTATCATCAAGCCACTCTGATTCATCTTCAGGAGCGGTTTTCAAGCATGGACGTGTTGGCGGGTGGCGGCATCGCATCGGCGAAGGGCTTTCGCGCCGGCGCGGTCGCGTCGGGAATCAAGAAGACCGGGGCCCTCGATCTGGTGCTGGTCGTGTCGGACACACCGGCGACCGCCGCGGGCGTGTTTACCCAGAACAAGGTCAGGGCCGCGCCGGTCATCCTGAGCGAGCAGGCCGTCCGCCGCGCGTCAGTTCGCGGCGCGATCGTCAACTCTGGAAATGCCAACTGTTGCACCGGCGAACAGGGTCTGGCCGACGCCCGGGAGATGGCCGGCCTCGCCGCCCGGAAGATTGGCGCGACGCCCGATGAGCTGATCGTCGCGTCCACCGGCGTTATCGGGGTACACCTTCCCATGGACCGGGTTCGCGCGGGCATCCCGGCGATTGACCCCGCGGGCGATGGTGGACCGGCCGCCGCGCGCGGCATCATGACGACCGATACCTTCCCCAAGGAGCACGCGGAGACCGTCGAGATCGACGGGCGAGTCATCACCGTCGGTGGCATGGCCAAAGGCTCGGGCATGATCCACCCAAACATGGCAACGATGCTCGCGTTCGTCTCGACCGACGCGGCGCTGGATCCGGCCTTCCTCCGGATGGCGGTGCGCACCGCGGCCGATGCGTCGTTCAATATGATCTCGGTGGATGGCGACACCAGCACCAACGATACGTTCGTGGTCCTGGCCAACGGAGCGGCCGGTAACTCGCCAATCGTGGCCGAAACGCCGGCCGCGACCGTGTTCCAGGCGGCGTTGAACACGGTCGCGATCGACCTTGCCCGGGCGATCGCCCGCGACGGCGAAGGGGCGACCAAGCTGATCGACGTGTCGGTCGAAGGTGCCGCCTCGGTTGCTGACGCGCGAATCGCGGCCCGGGGCATCATTTCGTCGAGCCTCTTCAAGGCCGCGGTCTACGGCGCCGATCCCAACTGGGGCCGAATCCTGTGCGCGCTTGGCTACAGCGGCGCGGCGGTCGATCCCGATCGCGCGGACATTCTGATCGGGGACGTCTGCTTGATGCGGAATGGCAAGATTCAAGAGTTCGACCGAGACGCGGCGGTGGCACGCATGGTCGGCCCTGACGTGTTCGTGCGCGCTCACCTGCACCTGGGCTCCGGAAGCGCCCGTGCCTGGGGCTGCGATCTCACCGAGAAGTACGTCGACATCAACGGAAGGTATACGACGTGATGCGCCGGATCCCCTGAGCCCTCTCTCGGGCACCGAGAGAGGGAGCGAGCGAGAATCGGATTCGAGATTCCAGAGAGGAGACGGATCTTTGGGGGAGTCGGACGTCGCCAGCATCCTGGCGGAAGCTCTTCCGTACGTCAGTCGCTACATCGGCAAGACGATCGTCGTGAAGCTGGGCGGTAGCGCGCTTGGCAGCCACGATACCACGATCGAAGACGTCGTCATCTGTCAGCACCTGGGTATTCAGGTGGCGCTGGTCCACGGCGGCGGCAGCGTCATCAGCGGCTGGCTCAAGCGATTGGGTAAGGAGCCGCGTTTCGTCAATGGCCTGCGCGTGACCGACGAGGAAACGATGAGTCTGGTCGTCATGGCGCTCGCCGGACAGGTCAACAAACAACTGGTCGGCGAGATCGAACGGCGAGGAGGGCGCGCCGTTGGCATCTGCGGCGTCGACGGCGGAATGCTGCGGGCTCGCCAGCGCGATCCAGCGCTTGGCCAGGTCGGCGAGGTCTACGCGGTCGATCTCGAGCCAATCCGGACGCTCTCGGCGGCTGGCTACATCCCGGTGGTCGCGCCGATCGCCCTCGGCGACGACGGCCTGAGCCTCAATCTCAATGCCGATACGGCGGCTGCCGAGCTGGCGGCCGAGCTTCAGGCGGAGAAGGCCATTTTCCTGACCGACGTGTCCGGCGTCCTCGACCGCGACGGTCGATTGATCTCCGAGCTGAGCGCCGGCCAGACGAAGGCCCTGATCGCCGATCAGGTCATCTCCGGTGGAATGATTCCCAAGGTCGAAGCCTGCTTGCGCGCGCTAACCGGCGTCAAACGTAGCCACATCATCGACGGCCGAGTGGCACACGCCCTGATCGGCGAGCTGTTTACCGACCGCGGCGTGGGGACGATGATCACCCAGGGGGCGAGTGGTCGCTTCGACGAGCATCGACAGGAGGAAAGACGTGCCGTTGGTAACCCAACACTGGCAGGAGCTTGAGCAAAAGTATTACATGCGCACCTTCAACCGCCAGCCACTCGTGCTGGTGCGCGGACAGGGAGCGCGGGTCTGGGATGAGGAAGGCAAGAGCTACCTCGACATGGTGGCCGGCCTCGCGGTGAACGTGCTCGGCCATTGCCACCCGGCGGTCGTCGACGCGATCACCCGCCAGGCCGGGCAGTTGATCCACACCACCAACCTTTATTACACAACCCCACAACTCGAGCTGGCCGAGCTCCTGATCGAGAACTCGTGCGCCGATCGCATCTTCTTCGCCAACAGCGGCGCCGAGGC
>JBOGTX010000110.1:0-4413 GCA_050695695.1 Chloroflexota bacterium | reverse complement strand
GCGTCAAGCAGGCATTGGGCGGCAGGGGGTGAGGCCACGCGCCTGGCCCGTTGACAACCAACTATGCCCTGGCGACAATCATCAAGCGAGGGGAGTCTGCCATGAGCCCGATGGTCAGCACGCCGTTGACGCTCGAGCACGCGCTGCTCGGCTTTTTGCGGCAACGCCCGATGCACGCCTACGAGATGCACCAGCAGCTCGCGAGGGCGAAGACCCTCGGCCGAGTGTGGCACCTCAAGCAGAGCCACCTGTACGCGCTGCTCGCCCGCCTCGAGAACGCTGGCTACATTGCTACCTCGACCGAGCAGCAGGGTAGCCGACCGCCACGAAAGGTTATGTCACTCACCGCCGAAGGCCAGGCGGCCTTCGAGCGCTGGCTGATCGAGCCGGTCGCCCACGGGCGAGACTTTCGGATCGAGTTCCTGGCGAAGCTCTTTTTCGCCAGTGAGAACGGCGCGGCGACCGCCACGCTCCTGATCGATCGCCAGCGCCAGGAGTGCGACGCCTGGCTCGCCGACCTCGGTCGACAGGTCGAGACGCTTGCCCCGGAGCGGACGTACGACCGGCTGGTGCTACGCTTTCGAGTCAGTCAGATCGCCGCGATCCGGTCGTGGCTGGACGTCTGCGCCGAGACGCTGGCGCCGGCGCCGTCGAAGTAGGAGCGATTAGCAAATCTGGACTGGTGGCGCAGCGGGGCGACCTCTCCCTCGATCCCTCCCCGGCGCGGGGAGGGAAGCTTCGGGGTGGAGACCGGTGCTCGGTCCGGGCATCAGTGATGAGGGGAAGGGCCGGTTCTCTCCACCGGTCTTCGCCCCGAAGCTCCTCTCCCCGCGTCGGGGAGAGGCCGGGAGAGAGGTCAACCCGGCGTGACGACCGGACACGGGTGGCGCCTTCCGCCCTCCTCGTCAGACACCCTCTACCAGCGGACGCCGGCTCGCTTCAGCCCGCCGGCAGGCTGTCGATGTCCCGCAGGATCTCGCCGGCGTGCTCGTCGGGGGTCACGTTCTGATAGACCTTGCGAATGGTCCCCGCCTTGTCGATCAGGAAGGTCCAGCGACGGACGCCAATCGACTTCTGGCCATCCGGGCGAACGCGTTCTCCCCAGACGCCGTAGGCGTTGATCACTTCGCGGTCGGTGTCGGCGATCAGCGGGAAGTGAAGGTTGTACTTCTGGTCGAAGGCCTGCTGCGCGCCGACGTCGTCGGCCGACACACCGATCACTGCCACGCCGCGCCTGGCGAACTCCGGACTCGAATCCCGGAAGGCGCAGGCTTCCCTGGTGCAGCCGGGGGTATCCGCCTTCGGGTAGAAGTAGAGCACGACGCTCTGCTTGCCCTTGAAATCCTCAAGCGCGACCTCGCCGGTCGAAGCGGTGGCGCGGAAGGCCGGCGCGGCCTGCCCAACTTCCGGAACGGCATTCTCGGACATCGATCTCTCCTTGGTTGAACTCGCCGGGAGTGTAGCGCACCCGTCGGTCGCGCGCAACCATTATTTCCACCAGGCGGCGAGCGCGTCGCCCCCCCGGTAGCCGAGCCAGCCGATTAGCCCGAGCAGGGCCGGCATGACGAGCAACTGCTCGACGAGGTGGCCGGTGCGGACGCGGAGACCGCTCCAGGGCGGCACGCCCAGATAGGCCGGCAGCGGAAAAAGCCACGGCACGCCTTCGATGGTCAGGCTATCCAGCACAAGGTGGCTGACGTAGCCGGCCATGAAACCCAGAAAGGGCAGGGCCAGCGCGATTCCGGTGGCTCGGCCCAACTGACCGAGCAGGAGGCCGACCACGGCGCTCGCCAGAATCAATCCGACGAGCGAGTGCGAGAGGTGCCGATGGCCGCCAAACGCGGTGTGGGCGAGCGCCCGGGCCCAGAACTGGCGTGGCTTGTCCAGGTCTGGAGCGGTCCCACCGAGGAGCGCGCAAACGAAAAAGCCGGCCAGGCTCGGCCAGCCCACCGGCGGCCGAGCCGCGCTGATGCCGACCAGGTCCAGGACCGAGCGAACCGGATCGGAGCCGAGCGCCGCTGGCCCCAGGAAAGCCAGCGCGCCAAGCGCGGCGGCGAAGGCGCCAACCTGATGCGTTCCGCGGGTCAACTGTCCCACGCCTCTTTCATCCGATCCCTCCCCGCGAGAGTTGCGCATCCTTACGATTCAGGATAATCCACGGCCGGGCGGGCGTCAAAGTCTCGCCAGGGATTGCCGGCCATCATCGGCCGAGGGTATGATGCTGGCATCGGAACCGAGCGTGCCCGTCGGTCGCCGACGATGGAGGAAAGAATGCGGCTGTGTTACAGCACCTGGAGCATGCAGAAGCCGAGCGTCGACGACCTCGTCGCCAACCTTGCCGACATTGGCTACGACAGCATCGAGCTCACCGTGATTCCCGGCTGGAGCACTGAGCTGGATACCCTGGACCGGGCGGAGCGACAGCGAATCCGCGCCCTCCTCGATCGCCACGGCCTGGCCCTGCCAGCCGTCGCCGGGCACCGTCCGCTGCTCGCCACCGATCCCGGTTTGCACGCCGAGAACTGGCGCCGGCTCATCGGCGCGATCGACCTCTGCGTCGACTGGGCCGGACCAGACGGTCCGCCGATCCTGGATACCACCGCCGGGGCCGGACACGATCGCAAGTGGGATGACGTCCGTGACTTGCTGATCGAGCGGCTCATCCGGCTCTGCGATTATGCGAGCGAGCGCGGCGTCACCATCGGGATCGAGCCACACGTCAGCGATCTGCTGGAAACGCCGGAGCGTACCCGGGAGCTCCTCGATCTGGTCGATCGCCCGAACTTGAAGGTGACCTTCGACATCAGCCACTTCAACGTCCAGGGCATCCCGATCGAGCACAGCGTCGAGCTAATGGCGCCAGTGACCTGCTTCACCCACATCAAGGATGAAAGCGGGCGGGTGCCCGACTTTCAGTTCCTGATTCCCGGCGAGGGCGAGTTCGACTACGTCCGCTACCTGCGGGCGATGCACCGGGCCGGCTGGACCGGCGACATCGGCATCGAGATCAGCTTGATGGTGCAGCGCCGCCCGAGCTACGACCCGTGGGCCGCGGCCCGTCAGTCCTACGCCGTGGTCAGTCGGGCCTTCGAAGTGGCCGGGGTTCCCCGCGGGGCGCGAAGGTAGAAGCGAGAAAGCGGGAAATAGACAATCTGATGAAAGACCGGGTCGAACGCGATCGCTTTACCCAACGAGACCAGCCCGGTCGCCATCGGTGCTGAACGTGATCCGGATGGCGAACTGTCGCGAGTCCGGCGTCGAATAGCCGGTGAACGTCCCGTGGTCGTCGGTGAAGGTGAAGTAGCCGTACGTGATGCTCCCGTCGCGAGGACGCAGCGCGCGGGTCTCGGCCGACAGATGACCGAGGGTCCGGCGGGTGCCCGGGGGGACCTGGGATACTTTCACCGTCTCGACTCCCGAGCGGTACGCCCCCGGATCGGTGTTGATGATTCGCACGACTGGCAGGTGGTGGCTCGGGGTGAGGGTGAACGCCGCGCTGACCAGGCTGCTCCCGGCGAACGTGGTCGGGTCGGACGGGTTCACGAAAAAGAGGTAGCCGCGCTCCTCGTAGCTGAAGTCGCCCGGGAGACGGCCGCGCGCCGTGCCGATCGCTCGATAGACGTAGCCAAGGCCAATCGCGCCGTCGGCACGCGCGATCACGTCCGCGGGATCGACGTCCACCGGCGTCGGCTGGCCGGCGCCGGTCGTCGCCGAGCCGACGAAGAGGTCGGTCGCCGTCTCGTTGTTCGCCGACGCGACCCCACCCGTGCCCAACACGGCCAGCAGCGCGAGGCTCGCTTGGATCAGGAAGCTAGCTCGTTTCACGTTTGACTCCTTGCTCGGTCGTCCAGTTTTTCGTTTCGCCAAGCCAGTGGATAAACTTCGAGGCCGGCAGCGGAGGGCTGAGGTAATACCCCTGGGCGACGTCGCAGCCGAGCGACGCCAGCAAATCCCAGGTCGTGCGCGTCTCCACCCCTTCGGCGACCACGGTGAGCCCGAGGTCGTGGCCGAGCCCCACCGTCGAACGCACGATCGCCGCGTCGTTGTCGTCATTCACCATCTGCGAGACGAAAGATCGATCGATCTTGATCTCGTCCACCGGCAATCGCTTCAAATAGGCAAGCGACGAGTAGCCCGTCCCGTAATCGTCGATGCTGATTCGGACGCCTGCCCGGCTCAGGCTCGTCAGGGTCTCGAGCGCCCGCGCCGGATCCGCCATCAGGGTGCTCTCGGTGATCTCCACCCGGAGCGCGGAGGGCGGCACCGACCACGTCTGGAGCAGCTCGGCAACGACGCCCGGTAGCTGGGGGTGGTGCAGGTTCTGCGCGGAGAGGTTGATCGCGACCCCGATCTCCCAGCCCGCCTGGCGCCAGCCCCCGCATTCGCGCAGGGCGGCGTTGAGCACCCAGAGGC
>JBOGTX010000109.1:0-5892 GCA_050695695.1 Chloroflexota bacterium | reverse complement strand
CCATACGGGTTGTCGACCCGCAACTGGAGATGCTCGAAGCACTCGATGGTCGGTAACACGATCTCCGGGGCGAAAGGCAACGAGGCCACGACCGCCCAGGGGGAGATACTCCCGTCGTCAGGGCCGTCGGGCGCGCCGCGCGCCAGGTAATCGTAGAACGTGCGCTCGACGCCGTCGATCCGCCGCACGGTCGGCCCCGGTCCAGGGCTGGCGGTGATGCCCCAGCAGTGCTCGCCGTAGTCGGCCCAGCCATGCGGGTTCTGGATGCAGTATTGCTGGTGGACGTAGGTGGCCCGGCGACTGTTCTCAAAGTAGTCGATGCCCTTCTCGCGCATAAAGGCATCCTGGATGCCGCGGAAGTCGATCCAGATGTGCGAAAGCTGGTGGATGAAGAGCGGGCCGGCGTAGAGATACTCGAAGCCATAGACCTTCTTCCAGGCGTAGGTCGAGGTCCAGCATCGGTAGCTATCGGCGGGCAGCGGGTGCGACGGCGAGCCGAGGCCGAGGACGTAGAGCAGCAGCGCTTCGTTGTAGTCCTCCCAACGATAGGGCAGGAACCCGCTCTCCGGCTTCCAACCCATCGTGAGCAAGGGCCCCTCGTTACGGGCCCAGTCCCAGTCGACGCGTCGGTAGAGCGCGTCGGCCAGGTCGCGGACTTCCCGTTCCTCGCCGGCATCCCGATCAAAATAGGCGGCGGCGGCGAGCATCCCGGCCAACAGGAAGGCGGTGTCGACCGTCGACAATTCGCACGACCAGACGCGTCGGCCGGTGCTCATGTCGAGGAAATGGTAGTAAAAGCCCTTGTAGCCGGTCGCGTCGGGGCCCGTTCCTTGCTCGCTCTGCTGAAAGAAGCGCAAGGTAGCCAGGGTGAGCTTGATGGCCTCATCCCGGCGCAGCAGGCCGATCTCGACGCCGGTCGGATAGGCGGCCAGCGCGAGACCGACGGCCGCGATGCTCGCCGGCCAGTTCTTCGCTGTCTTGTCTTTCACGAGCCCGTTGGCCGGATTGCTCTCGTGGATGAAGTAGCCGAAAGTTTCCCGTTGCAGGCTGTCCAGCAATTGCCGGTGCGCCAGGGATCTCATGCTGGCTTGCCTCCGGTATCCGCGCCGTGCGCCCACTCGACGGTGACGGCGGCCACGGCCAGGGCGGGCAGGTCCAGCTCGATCTGGAGCATCCCATCCTGGTACGTCCAGGCGACTGACTCGGCCGTCAGGTTGGACGCTTCGTCCAGCCGCTCCACCTGGAGGGCGTTGAGGTACTCCGGCTCGCCCATGACGTGCCAGAGGGCCGTCGCGTTGGCGTGATCGGCGTCGACGCGCTCGACAAAGGCGCCCCGGGGCCGAGGCGCGTGTGCCAGCGCCAGGTGGACCTGCTCGGTCTGGATGGGGTGCCGCGGAAAGGCAAAATTGGTGAGCATCACCGTCACGCTGTCGGCTTTGCGCACGACCCAGGCGTCGACCGTCTCGTGCTCGCCTTGCACCGGCAGCCGCTCCGTGCCAAGGCGGTGCAGGAGCTGGTAGGCGCGGTAAGCTGGCTTGGGGGTCCCGTAGATGTTCAGTAAGCCGAAGCCGCCATGGAACGGCACCGACGGGAAATAGTTCTCCTCGAAAAGGTCGGTGAAAGTCCAAAAGCTGTAGCATTCGACAAAAGGCTCGACCTCAAGTACGGTCTTGGTCACGAAAGCAGCGGTGTAGGGCTCGTCGTGCAGTAGATCCCGCGGGTTCGACGAAGCGTTCCATTCGGTATAGAGCACCGGGCGACCGCGCGCCTGCTGCTGGGTCTTCCGCGCCTGGTCCCGCATCACGTGGCGGGGCGCCTGAGCAAGCTGGGTGAGCGTATCCGCGCCGATCTGCCCGAAGGCATCAGTCGGGTAATAGTGTGTACTGACGAAATCAGCGGGGACTGTGTTCCGCTCACAGAAGTCGAGAAACTCCGGCACCCAGGCAGCCATGGCGGTGACCGGGCCACCGACGCGCAGCCCCGAATCGACCTGCTTGATCGCTTCGGCGGTCACTTGATAGAGCTTGAAATAGTCCTCCGACTCGCCCGTCCAAAACGCGGTTAGATTCGGCTCGTTCCAGACCTCAAAGTACCACTCGCGGGCTTCCTGCACGCCATAACGCTCAACCAAATGTCGCACCAACTTGCGGATCAGGGTCGCCCAGTCATCGTAATTCTTCGGCGGCGTGACGTGCGCGCCATAATGGAAGGCCGTCTTGGGCCCGGAGGCCAGGGTCCACGGCATAAAGCTCAGCTCGACAAGCGGCCGCATGCCGATATCCAGGAGAACGTCCCAGATCTGATCCGCGTTGAAGAACGAATAGAGGTATCGGTCATTCTGGGTGATCATGGTCCCCATATCGTCGTCCAGGATCCCGTGGAAGCGCACGTGCCGGACGCCCAGCTCGTCATGGCAGCGGCGCAATTGCGCCTGCCAGTCACCCCGCAGGGCGAGCGTGGCATGGCCGCTACCGAGCGTGTGTTCCCAGACGTGCTTGAGCGGGGTCGCCTCCGCGGACAATTCGCAACGGAAATCGGGCATACGCGTTCACCTTCTTCATTGTTCAGAACTTCGAGAGGAAATCCTCCGCTTTTAGACAGTCTTAGCCGGTCCCGCCGTCCGCCACGCCCTCGAGCGGAAGGACCCCGAGCTGGCGCAGCACGGCCGCCGTGTCCCAGCTCGTCCAGCTCTCCGCGATCTTTCCCTCGACGAGGCGGCAGAACGTCATGCCCGTGATGGTGCCCCGCGCGGCGCTCGAGGCGATCGTGGGCAGGTCATCGGACCCCGCGTTCCGCGCCGTCCAGCGTAGCGCGACCGTCTCCGCTTGCGCGATCATTGTGTGTGTCGTGATCTGAAGGTTGGGGAAGGCAGCGCGATACAGGGCGACGCTCACCTTGATCGCCTCCGGGCCGCGAACCAGATCCGCGATCAGGCCATAATGGTTGACGTAGTCGGACGCGAACAGATCATCCGCGACGCCGAGCTCCCCTCGGTTCCAAATCTCCCCGACGACCCGCTGCACGACAGCCGCGTTGTGTTCAGACAAGGCGGTGCCTCCGCCGCGCGCATCACTCACGGTGTCGCTCCGTCGTCCATCAGATCATCTCGGTCGGACGGTCTGCCTCGAACATCCAGAGCGTCTTCTCGATCCCGTCCAGCACCTCGATCACCCGGTCCTGGGCGACAACGTCAAGCTCGCCAAGCTGGCTGGTGAGCGCGCTTCGCTCTTCCAGGTGGTCAACGCTGAGAGCCGCGGTGTCATTGGTGATCTTGGTTCGTCCTACCATCACCGAGCCTCCTGATACGACGTTATTCAGGTCGATACGACCCCGGTGGCCAGCGGGGTCGTATCGACCGTGATCAATTCGGGACCGACACCGCGGATCGCGGAGGCCGGCACGGCCTCGTGGGCGCCGCCGATTCCGAGCACACCACCACGATGGATCAGCAACGCGATAATCTGTCCCTCCCCCTCGTCGATTTCCAGGTCGTCCACGCTGCCGATGATCGCCCCATCCTGATTCATCACCGATACTCCGGTCAGTGTGCTTGTCTTGCGTTCGGTAATCTCGTTATTATCCGCGGGTGCCTGTACAATCCGGGAGTCGTCGATCGTCACGGCGTCCACCCCAATGTGGCGAACGGCCGCGAAGGGCACGACAGAGTTTCCGTCGTGCCCAAGCAAGATGATCGTGCTCACCTTGACGTGCGTCGCGTCGAGCGTGAGATCCGAGACTTCGCCGACTTTCACTCCGTCTTTCAGACTGACGACCGGCCTGTTGTTCAATGCGCTCGCCTTCATTTCGCTCCCCTCTCCGCACTCGTAAGCATCGGCATGTCCAGACCAACCGAACTTGCGATTTGATTAACCGTGAACTGGTGCTACCGTTTGGACATAGCCACTGTTACGATGTTGGCCATAACGATCTTTCCAAACACCTCGATGATTATGGTCATGGAGGTGCTCGCCGCTCTACGATAAGGTCCCGATCGAGACCTGTCATGACGATTTCGTCATCGAACGGGATAACCCGCGTGGTGTCTCGCCGGTCAGGACCACCCCTCGGATAGATTCCACGGTGCTCTAAGCCGCGGGGGGCGTCCGGTTCGATCAGGAATGACGAAATCGTCATGACAGGTCTCCCCCCGCGGCGGTATTTTGTCGTGAGGGCCTGGGAAAAGCGGCTTCCCGTTATGACACCGTGGTCGGGGGCTCGTTCGCCAGTGTAGGCGAAAGACCGAGCCAGGCAGTTGCTTGCGAACGGGCCCATCTGCAACGAGGAGCTCGCGGCCATCACCGCGCTGCTCGATGGGATCGAGTACGGTCTGATCGCGGCTTACGCGAAAGGGCTGAACATCCTGCGGAACGCCGACATCGGCAAGCGGCAAACGACGGCTGATGCCGAAATGACGCCACTGAACGATCCGGCCTACTACCAGTACGAGCTAAATCTGCCCGATATCGTCGAGGTCTGGCGGCGAGGCAGCGGGATTCGCTCGTGGCTCCTCGATCTCGCCGCCGGTCCGCTGCTGAAGAGTCCGGATCTCGCGGACTACGCAGGCCGCGTCTCGGACTCGGGCGAGGGACGCTGGACGATTGCCGCGGCGATCGACGAAGCGATTCCGACGCCGGTCCTGAGCGCCGCGCTAGACGAACGCTTTAGCTCGCGCGGCGAGGCCGATTTCGCCGACAGAATCCTGTCGGCAATGCGTCACGAGTTCGGCGGCCACCTGGAACAAGGCGGTGGGGGCAACAAGGAAGGTGCCGCGGGGTGACCAAGCCTCGACTATTGCCAGAAGGGGAGGGGTATGTCGGGTCCCGTGTCCAGCGGCCTGCTTTCGGTGGTCTCCGGAACGGCGCTCACCGTTGATTGACCTGCTTGATCCTGCTTGCTCGCTGAGAATTTTTCCGCTTGATCAAAAGGGGAGCGAAAGGCACCACTCGGGGAAAACCGATCCTCCGCGAGACGCACCAGACCTTGATCGGTGATCGACCACGCGGCCTTCCCGCTCCCCCCGCGCGTCACGCATTCGTAGCGCTGCAGCCATTGGAGATTTCTCCGCATTTGGTCCTGGCTCACGTCGAAACGCGCGGTAATCTCGTCGAGCGACGCGTAGCCTTCGGATTGATGCTCCTTCATCCATGAGAGAATCCCCAACATGCTGGCCGTCAGACGTCCTGTCACTTCTTCTCTCCTTGAGCGATGTTTTGTGGGTGCCACGGTCGAATCGGTCCGCGCGGTGGCGCTACTCCCCGCGCTAGCTCTCAGTCTAACTGCTCCGGCGGAAAAACGAAATGCCCCGGGCGAGTCGGTCTCGCCCGGGGCATCGGGCTTGATCCCTCTCGCCGGTTTAGGACGCGGTGGCCCCCGGGACCTGGACCGCGATGCGCCGCGGCTGGGCCTCCGGGCTCCTGGGCAAGACGAGGCGCAGCACGCCATCCTGATAGGTCGCCTGGACCTGGGCTGGGTCGACCGCGGCAGCTAAGTGAAACGTCCGGCGGTGCCGGGCCGGACCGAACTCGGCCCAGATGGGGCGTGCGCCCTCGATCGCCAGGGACGCGCGCTCGGCCGCGACGGTCACCCGACCATCCTCGATCGTCACCTGGATCGAGTCGGCCGGCCAGGCCGGGGATCAGGAGGGCCGCGTGGTGGGCGGACTCGGTCTCCCAGAGGTCAATTGGGGCCTCGCGGACCGGGACGGCGGGCGTCGTGGCGCTCGCCTCGCCCCAGGGCGTCAGCAGGCGCTCGCAGATCGTATCAACCGAATACAGGAGAACCAGCGACGGGCGGGCTTCAGCGATCGCCCGGCTGGCCTCGTCCTCATTCATGGCCATGCTGATCGCATACCCCTGGTCCACGAGAGCCTCGGAGACGATATCCAGGCTCTCC
>JBOGTX010000108.1:0-7512 GCA_050695695.1 Chloroflexota bacterium | reverse complement strand
GGCCGTGGTTGTCGAGTGAAGGAGTCGGATATGAAGCTCGCCGAGCGGATGAGTCGTCTCGGTACCGAAACCGCCTTTGAGGTTCTCGCGAAGGCCCGCGCCCTCGAGGCCAGGGGCAAGACCGTCGTCCACCTGGAAATTGGCGAGCCTGACTTCGATACCCCGGCCCACGTCGTCGAGGCCGGCGCTACTTCGCTCCAGTCCGGCGACACCCATTATTCCCCTTCGTCGGGGATTCCCGATCTCCGACAGAGCATCGCGCGGTTCGCCGGTCGCAAGCGCGGGCTGAGCTTCAGCCCTGAGCAGGTCGTCATCACGCCCGGCGGCAAGCCAATTATGTTCTTCGTCATCCTGGCCCTCGCCCAGGAGGGCGACGAAGTCATCTATCCCAACCCCGGCTTTCCGATCTACGAATCGATGATCAACTTCGTCGGCGCGACGCCGGTGCCGATTCCGTTGCGCGAAGAGAAACGCTTCCGACTCGACGTCGACGAGCTTGCCAGGAAGATTACCCCGCGCACCCGTCTGCTGATCATCAATTCGCCCCAGAACCCAACCGGCAGCGTCCTTGAGCGCGCCGACCTGGCCGGCATCGCCGAGCTGGCGCTCCGCCACGACCTGATCGTGCTCTCGGATGAGATCTACAGCGAGATTCTGTACGAAGGAGAGCACGTCAGCATCGCCGGATTTCCGGGCCTGGCCGAGCGGACGATCATTCTCGACGGTTTCTCCAAGACCTACGCCATGACCGGCTGGCGGCTCGGCTACGGGATCATGCCGACCGACCTTGCCCCGGCGATCACCCGCCTGGTCACCAACTCGGTCTCCTGCACGGCGACCTTCGTTCAAAAAGCCGGGGTCGCCGCCCTCGAAGGACCACCGGATGACGTGCTGGCGATGGTCGCGGAGTTCCGCCGTCGGCGGCAGGTGATCGTCGACGGGCTCAACGCGATTCCGCGTCTCCGCTGCGCGATGCCGGCCGGCGCGTTCTATGCCTTCCCCTACGTTGGCGACGTCGGCATGGACTGTCGCGCCTTCGCCGACTTCCTGCTCAACGAAGCCGGGGTGGCCACGCTGTCCGGCTCATCGTTTGGGGCCTTCGGCGAGGGATATCTGCGCCTCTCCTACGCGAACTCGATTCCCAACCTCCAACTGGCGCTCGATCGGATCGCCGGCGCGATCAAGCAGCTGCGGTGACGTCCGCTCAGACCGTCGCCGACGTCGGTGAGTTCGAGGTGATCGCCCGCCTGAAGCGGTGCTTCGGCGAGGCGGGCGTTGGGATCGTCCGAGGAATCGGCGACGATACCGCCGCGTTGCGGATCAGCCCGGGATTTCTACTCCTGGCGACCACCGACGCGGCGGTGGAAGGCGTTCACTTCCAGCGTGCGTCCACCACGCCCCGGCTGCTCGGCCGGCGCGTGCTCGCGGTGAACCTCAGCGACGTCGCCGCGATGGGTGGTGTTCCGCGCTGGGCGCTGGTCTCGCTCAGCCTGCCCGGCCAGACCCCCCTCGATTTCGTCGAGGAGCTGGCATCGGGACTCGGCGAGGAGGCGGCCCGGTTCGGCGTCGGCATCGTCGGGGGGAATCTGGCGCGTTCACCCGAGCGCCTGGTCCTGGACCTGACCTTGCTAGGGGAGGGAGAGCCCGACCGCGTGGTGTATCGAACTGGCGCCCGGGCCGGCGACCGGCTGCTGGTCACCGGCGCGCTCGGCGACGCGGCGGCGGGTCTGGCGATCCTGCTCGGCGACGCTCCGGCTAGCGCGCCCGGGGCGGAGGAGCTAATCGCTCGGCAGCGTTTGCCCACGCCGCGGGTCGAAGCCGGGCAGGCTATCGCGCGCTCCGGTCTCGCCACCGCGATGATCGACCTGAGCGACGGCCTGGCCAGCGACCTTGGCCACCTGGGAGAAGCTAACCAGTTGGGGGCAATCGTGGACGCGGCAAGGGTTCCGCTCTCCACCGCGATCCAGTCTCTCGCGAGTACGGTCGGACGCGACCCGCTGGATTGGGCGCTCCACGGTGGCGAGGACTACGAGCTTCTCCTGGCCGCGCCGCCCGGCCGGGTGGACGACGTGATCACGGCGGTTCAGGCCGTCGGCGTGCCCCTAACCGAAGTCGGCGAGCTGACCTCGGAACCGGGAGTCTGGCTCCGGCGCCCGGACGGGCGGCGGGAGCCGCTGAGCGGCACGTCGTGGCGGCACTTTTGAGGACGCCCACGAAGGATGGTGACAGACCGTGGTGACGACCGTCGGCTCGCTCTCGGCCCTGGAAGACATCGCCGAGCGAGCTCGCGCCTATTTCGAGCTGGAAAATCAGGCACGGGAGCGCGCGCTCGCGCGGACCCGCGAGGTCATCCGCGCCTCGGCGAAGGCGATTCGGGCGGTCCATCGCCACGAGTTCGATCGCGCGGCCGAGCTGCTGGCCGAGGCCAGACGAGCCCTGGAGACCGCGACGGCGGCGGCCGAGCCCTACGGCGCGGTCCGCTACGCCGGCTTCATTCACGACGCCCAGAAGGAATTCGCCGAAGCCACGACCGTGCTTGCGATCCTGACCGGGCACTCCTTGCCGGCGCCCGAGGACGTCGGCGTCGAGTGGCCAGCCTATCTCAACGGCCTGGCGGAAGCAGTTGGCGAGCTCCGACGGTTTCTGCTCGACCGTCTCCGGCGCGGCGAACTGGCGGAGGGTGAGCCACTCTTGCGCGCGATGGAGGACGTTTACGACGTCCTGGTGACCATGGATTACCCCGACGCGATCACCGGCGGGCTGCGCCGTACGACCGACTCGACGCGGGGCATCCTCGAGAAGACTCGGGGGGATTTGACGGTTGCGATGCGTCAGTCCGATCTCGAGCGCCAGCTTCACGACGTCGAAGGCCAGCTCGGGCGCCTTGACCCGGCGAAACGAGCGTGATAGAGTTTTGCCTGGTGTGCCCGTGAAACGCCCGATCAACCGGTCAAACAGAAGGTCGTACGGCGCGAATTAGCCAACCATCCCGCACTTTTCGCAGGGGAACCTTTCCCCGCGTCTCGCCCGGTCGTCCAATCCGGGAGGGCTCCGAAACCGAGCCCGAGATCGACCGTTTCTCCCCATCACGTACTGCAGGGGAAGCCCCGAAAGCAAGAGGAGCACAGCGGATTCGATGAGCGCTATGGCGTTGGTCTTCCTCATTGGCTTGATAACCGTCCTCTTCGCGGTGTATCTCGCGTGGGACGTCTTGCATCGAGATCTCGGAACCGACAAGATGCGAGAGATTTCCAACATGATCCACGAAGGGGCGATGGCCTACCTGCGGCGTCAATACACGACGATCGCCGGGCTTGCCGTCGTCACCTCGGTGTTGATCGGTATCTTGATCGGCGCGGTCGAGCACAGCTCCAATACCGGAGTCCTCACCGCGATCGCCTTTCTCTTCGGCGCGTTTGCCTCGGGCCTCTCCGGATTCATCGGGATGTACGTCGCGGTGAGCTCGAACATTCGGACCGCCAGTGCGGCCCGACGAACCCTTGATGAGGCGATCACGACCGCTCTGCGCGGTGGCGCGGTCTCGGGCTTCCTGGTCGTCTCGCTGAGCTTGCTTGGCGTCGCGACGATTTTTCTGGCCTACGGCGGCATGGGCCACCCGGGCCTGGCGCCGTTCGAGATCGTCGGGTTCGGCTTTGGCGCGAGCTTCGTCGCCCTCTTCGCCCAGCTCGGCGGCGGCATTTACACCAAGGCGGCCGACGTCGGGGCCGACCTGGTCGGCAAGGTCGAGGCCGGCATCTCCGAGGACGACCCGCGGAACGCCGCGGTGATCGCCGACCTGGTGGGCGACAACGTCGGGGACTGCGCCGGTCGTGGCGCCGATCTCTTCGAGTCGATCACCGCCGAGAACATCGGCGCGATGATCCTCGGCGTCGCGATTTTCACCGCGGTCGGCTCGAACGACCCGACCTGGATCTTCTTCCCGCTGGTCGTGATCGCCTGCGGATTGGTCGCCTGTGGCATTGGACTATTCCTCGCCCGGGGCGGCAGCATCGAAAACCCCATGGCCGCGCTGAATCGCGGCTTCTACGCGTCGGCCATCCTCTCGGCGATCTTGATCGTCATCGTCACGACGCTCATGCTCCATAGCGTCTGGCTCGTCGCGGCCGGCCTGGTCGGCATCGGCACCAGCGTCGCCTTCGTCTTCATCACCCAGTATTACACGTCGGGCAGCGGGCGCCCGGTTCAAGAAATCGCCCGCGCCTCGCTGACCGGCCCGGCCACGAACGCCATCTCCGGCATCGCCGTCGGGTTCGAGACGACCGGCAGCACGGCGATCGTGATCTCGCTGGCGCTGTTCCTCTCCTACGTTTTCGGCGAGAACTTCGCGGCCGAGCACCACCTGGCGAACGCCGCGGTTGGCGGCATCTACGGCACCGCGGTCGCGACGGTGGGCATGCTCATGACCGCCGCCTACATCCTGGCGATGGATACCTTCGGACCGATCACCGACAACGCCGGCGGCATCGTCGAGATGTCGGGCCAGCCGGAGACGATTCGCGAAGTCACCGACGCCCTGGACTCGGTCGGCAATACCACCAAGGCGCTGACCAAGGGCTATGCCGTTGGCTCGGCCGCCCTGGCCGCCTTCCTGCTCTTCAGCGCCTACCTGGATAAAGTCGCCAGCATCATGGAGGCGCGGCTCGGCCCGAACGCGACTCCGGCCCAGCTCGCCCAGGCGTATGCGCTCGCCCACACCGTCAACCTCGCCGACGTCAACGTTTTCATCGGCGCGCTGCTCGGAACGATGCTGGTCTACGTCTTCAGCTCACTGGCGATTCGCGCGGTCGGTCGCGCCGGCAGCAGCATCATCGAGGAAGTCCGTCGTCAGTTCCGGGAGATTCCCGGCATCGTCGAAGGCACCGCCCGCCCCGATTACGCCCGCTGCGTCGACATCACCACCCAGGCGGCGCTCCGGGAGATGATCGCGCCCGGAATTCTGGCGATCGGGGTACCGGTGTTGGTCGGGCTGATCATGAAGCAGCACGCCGCGGCCGGCCTGCTGATGGTCGGCACGATCGCTGGTGTTCTACTCGCGACGATCCTGAACAACAGCGGCGGCGCCTGGGACAACGCCAAGAAGTACATCGAGGCCGGCCTGATGAAGGGCTACGATGGCGAGATCATCCAGAAGGCCAGTCCGACCCACGCCGCGGCGGTCTCCGGCGACGTCATCGGCGATCCCTTCAAGGACTGCGCCGGCCCGTCGCTGCACGTCCTGGTCAAGCTGCTCAGCACGATCACCCTGGTGCTCGCCCCACTGTTCATCAGCTAGCGCGGTCGGTCGCGCAGCTAGGTCACTCCGCGAAGACGTACACCGGCACCCGCACTGTCTTGCGGGCTGGGGGGGGCGTCTCGCGGAGCCGGTCAAGCTGGTGGCAGGTCTCGGCCTCGAAGTAGGTCTCGCCACAATCCTGGCAAACCCAGGACGGAACGTTTTCGACCAGCGCCAGATCATCGCCCCACCAGTTTTCGGCGGTGACCAAGCGACGTTCGGTTGTGCCACCGCAAAGGTAGCAGCGCGTCACCATGAAGTCGGTCTCCTCTCAGCCGGGAACCCGGGTCCGCTCATCGAGCCAATGTGGTGGCTCCGGGACGTACACCGTGATGACCAGAAGCGTCCCCGTTGGATCAAAGGCGCAAACCGCGTGGACCGACCGACCATCGTCGGTATGTCCAAGAACCAGTGCACTCGGCCCCCGCGGATCCGCGGGATAGTCCTCCAGGATTTCGCCTTCAACCAGTGCGCGTACGAGGGCTTCGTCCAAAATACGCCGCTTCCCGGCTCGCTCGCGGGCGTGTCGGGTCAACGCCCAGCAATTTGTTGCGACAGCGTTGCGAATGGCCGCGAGCGTTACTGATTGTGAAGGCATGCGATCACAACCCGCTGCCATTCTAGCACAATGGGAAGCATCCCCGGGACCTGGACACCCAGGAAACATGATCGCATCATGGGCCTTGTCCGAGGAGGGAATAACACGATGCCACTGGTACCAGAACGACCACTGAGTCGTCCTATGCCCGTGCTTCGGTGGACGCTCCCGCGATGGGGCAGTATAGCAATCGCCGTCGGGCTGTTGGTGGCCGTCAGCATCGGGTCGGCCGGCGCCGCTGCCCCACCGGCGACGCCATGCACCGGGTCCGGTGTTGGGCGTCTGGTGCTGGGGTACGGCGACCATCGGCCGGCCGCTGGCGAGTGGATTCAGTTAACCGGAATGCCGGGCGACCCCAACGGGCAGCAGAAGCTCGTTCGGACGGCCACCGACGGGAGCTTCCGAGTGGATGGGGTACCGACCGGCTGGCATAACGGAAGCGCCCGCCATGCGCGCTTTGTCGTCTACGTTCCGCCATGCGGCGTCGGCGACGCCGGTATCGTCCCGTATCCCCTCGTCCATCCTACTGTGCCTCCGGTTCCAATCGGTCCGACCCACCCGGCCGCTATCGCGCTCATGCGCTTTATGGACGCTCGGATCGCGCGCGACGAACGGACCGTCCGGAGCATGCTCGCCGGCGCGTTGCTTCCGCGCGCCAACATTGACGACGGCGTGTTGTACCAGGTGAGCAATCCCTGCTGGTACCGCTACGCCGTCCTCTCGCTGGTCGAGTGGACCAGCGCCACGCCCGGCCAGCCGCCCCCGCGAACCGTCGATGGGCGGGTGCGTCTCTACGCCCACTTCTGGTCGGGAGACAATGGCGGCGG
Source organism: Chloroflexota bacterium (assembly GCA_050695695.1). Taxonomy (GTDB): domain Bacteria; phylum Chloroflexota; class UBA6077; order FW602-bin22; family CADDYW01; genus JAJPKB01. Next base: position 794 of record JBOGTX010000108.1, on the reverse strand, counting down.
TCTGCCGTTCTCGTTCACCGAAGCGGTGCGCCTGATCGCGACGCCCGCGGGATGGCGGGTCAGTCAGTTGCAACGCGAAGCGTGGCAGGAGGAGCCGGGCGAGCCGCACGGGCCAACAACCTCAGCATGCAACGTCGGCCGGCGTGCCGAAGTATGGCTGGCCGCCAAGCCCGCCTTGCCATCGTCCGGCGGCCTTCCGACGCCAACCCTCCCCGCGATCGGTCTTCTCGGGCTGCTACTTCTCGGAAGCGGACTCGCCGTCCGCCAGCGGAGCTCACCCCCCCGCTGAATCTGCTCCGGTTCAGCCCCAGCCAGCCCCCTTGGTCTCTTCCAACATCATCACGTAATCGAGACCGGGAACGTCGATCCCCCGCGCGCCAAGAACCGAGAACACTTGCGCCCGGTGCTGACCGGAATGGGTGAGCACCTGCAACAGCCCATCGCGCGCGGTGAGCGGGGCCTTTATCCAGGGCACGCTCAGCGGCTGGCCTCGAATCATCGCCAGGTAGGCGTCTTCGACCCCCATCAAGTGGGACAGTGTGTTCTCGATCGACCCATTTGCCCCGGCTGCCGTCTCGGTATGCAGCGCCGGATCGAGCCTCTCGCAAACGCCGAAGACCCGTTCATTCGCCCACTGGTTGTAGCGGAACAGGTCGATCAGGCTCGACTTTTCGTTGACTGGCACTCGTCGTGTCCTCCTTCCCTAACGATTTTTGACGATCAAGTCGGGGCCCCATGTGTCATTCCGAACCGCGGTGAGGAATCTCTGAATCCGGGCTGCCGAAGCCGGAGAT
>JBOGTX010000107.1:0-3823 GCA_050695695.1 Chloroflexota bacterium | reverse complement strand
GTCGGTCTACCTGCTCCTCGAGCTCTGGGAGCTGCTGCTGGATCCGACGATGTTGCCCGACGTGGCCACGGCGCTGCGCGATGACCGGTCGGCTGACTTTCGCGGCGCCACCGCCCAGGGAAAGCGCGACCTGATGGCGTTCCTGAAGACCCGGCCGCTCAATGGCTCGCTCAGTCTCGCCCAGGCTCTCGGCACCGTCGCCAGCAAGCAGAAGGATCTGAACCAGGACGGCGGTGGTGATCTGATCGCCCTCGGCTTCGACTCGACCTACGACCTGCGGAAGCTTTCGAGCAGCGACCAGCAGAGCATCGCCAGCGGGCTCGTCGCCGCGGTGACGGCTGCCCTGCCAATCGAGACCCAGCCGCCGCTCGAGCTCCCGAAGATCGAGCCGCGCGCCGACGCTCAGTACGTCCTACGCTCGGTTTACGAGCGGCCACAATGCGATCCGGTCCTCCAGGTCGTCAGTCGTCCATCCCGGAGGTTTCAGCTCGCGCCTTTCTTCGATCCAGATGCGCCGGCCCGTCCGATCAAGATTCCGCTGCCAACCGACGTCAGCATCGCCGGGTTGCGGAAGATGAAAAAGGGCGTCAGCTTCATGATCTCGGACGCCCTCAATCAGAAAATCAACCGGATCGCCGGGAAAGAGAAGGAGCCGCTGAAAGATAACCCGAGCCTGAATCCCGAGAGCTCGGAGGGCTTCGCTTTCATCTGCTCGTTTTCGATCCAGATTATCTTTATCGTCGCGTTCTTCTTGCTGCTGATGTTCGTTTTCATCCTGAACATCGTCTTCTGGTGGATTCTGTTCTTCCGAATCTGCCTGCCGGTTCCCAAAAAACTGATTCCAGGGTGATCCGATGGCCACGACCGCGGTCGACGTCTTTGGTAAGGGCCTCTCATTCCCGCCCCGGGTGGGCGCCGATGGCCGGCTGTCCTGGTCGACCGGCGACGACAACGTCCGAGAATCGATACAGATCATTCTGCTCACCGAGCCCGGCGAGCGGCTGATGCGCGAGCAGTTCGGTTGCGGGTTGCGCCAGTACCTCTTCGAGCCGAATACCGTGGCGACGCGCCAGCAGATTCGCGACCGGATCGTCCAGGCGATCGGACGCTGGGAGCCCCGGGTTGCCGTGCAGGACGTCACCGTCGATCCGGTCGACGCCGATCCGCGACTTGTCGCGGTGAACGTGTTCTTTCAGCTCGTCGCGAACCAGTCTTCGGGGCGCATGGCCCTGACCTTACAGTTGGAGGGCTAGATCGGTGCCGCTTCAGTTGCCGGTTCTGGACGATCGCAACTTCGAGCAGCTCCTCGAAGAGGCGCGGCGACGTATCCCGTCGTTCACGCCGGAGTGGACCAACTTCGGCGGCGATAGCGACCCGGGTATCACGATCATTCAGCTCTTCGCCGTCCTGACCGAGAATCTCCTCTACCGCGCCAACCGGATCCCCGAGCGCAACCGACTGAAGTTTCTCCAACTGCTCGGCATTCCGATCCAACCCGCGGCGCCGGCCGATGGACTGATCGTTATCCAGAGCGGCCGCGGGCCCTTGCAGGCCCTACCGTTGAACGCCGGTGTCGTCGTCTCGGCTGGCAGCGTGGACTTCCTGACCCGAGATCCGGTGAACGTGCTTCCGCTCGAGGCGCAAGTTTACTACAAGCAGACGATCTTGAAGACCGATCCGCTCTACGACCAGTACAACGCCAGGTACGAGGCGATTCTCGCGGCTCAGCTCGCGGCCCAGGAGGACACGTCCGACTCGAGCGGGACCGGCGCGGCGAGCGCCGCCAGCGCGCCGAGCACCACGACCGTTGAGCTGGCGTTCTACGAAACGGCGCCGATGCCGGCCCCGACCGCCGCGGACCCGAGTCCGGTCGTGGACCTTGTCAACGACACGATCGATCGGGCGATCTACATCGCCCTGCTCGCGCCGAAGAACGTCGACCCGGCGACCGTTCGGCCGATCATCGCCAATCAGACGCTCTCGATTGGCGTCGTTCCATCGCTGGCGGGTCAGGTTCCGCCCCTGATGCCGCTTCAGATCACGACCCCGGCGAACAGCAGCGCGAGCTTGATCTACGAGATCTCGAATCTCCAGGGCGACAACCCGACCGCCCAGTACAACCGACTCAAGATCCTTTCCGCACCCGACGTGTTGACCACGATTGGCGTCGTCCAGGTGCAGCTCCCCGGACTCGACGGGCTGCAATCCTGGTCCTTTCCGGACCCGCTGGAAGAGGGCACCGGCGATTTTCCACCGCGCATCGACGACGACCAGGTGAGCGCCCGGATTGTCACCTGGGTGCGCCTGCGTCTTCCAACGCCGTCGACCAGCGCGCCGGCCAGCGTGTTGGCCGCGCGGCTCACCTGGGTGGGAATCAACGCCGCGCGGGTTCAGCAGGCGGTGCCGGTTTTCAACGAATTGGCCGGGATCGGCACCGGCGAACCCAATCAAGTTTTCACCCTGGCGAATCGGCCGGTCCTGCCGGCGTCTATCTCGGTCGTCGTTCAGGACGTCGATACGAACACCGTCACCGTCTGGCGCCTCGTCAGCGACCTGCTCTCGGCTGGCCCGGACGACGCGGTCTTCATGCTCGACCCGGAAGCGGCGCAGGTGACAACGGGCGACGGCCTGACCCACGGGGCTCGGCCCCAGCGTGGCTGGCGGGTGCTGGTGAGTTATGAGTACGGCGGGGGGATTCAAGGAAACGTCGGCATCGGCGCGATCAAGACGAGCCGCGATCTCCGCCTCCAGGGAGGTTATACGATCGAGAGTCCGGTCGCAACGTCGGGCGGCGACGTCGGGCAGTCGGTCGCCGATGCCGAACAGAATATCCCCCTCTATATTCGCAACCAGGATCGGCTCGTCACGGTCGACGATTTCCATGACGTGGTGATTCGGACGCCCGGGGTCGACGTCGGGCGCGCCGAGGTGCTTCCGTTGTTCAGGCCGGCGGATCCGGTCCAGGGCACGCCGGCTCAGACCGACGCGCCCGGCGTGGTCACGGTGCTGGTGGTGCCCCAGTTTGATCCGGTGAGCCCATTCTGGCCGACTCCGGACCGATTGTTCTTGCAGCGGGTTTGCAGCTTCCTGGACCAGCGCCGGCTGGTGACGACCGAGCTGTACGTGCGGGGACCGGAGTACGTGCCGGTGTACGTATCGGTGGGAATTCAAGTGCAAGCCGGTTTCTTTGCCGATCTCGTCCAGACGGCGGTGCGGGATACGCTCAACGCCTATCTCTCATCGCTGCCGCCCGGCGGACTGGCCGGCGCCGGCTGGCCGCTCAGCAAGCGGCTCATGAGCAAGGACCTCGAAGCCGTCATCACCCGGGTGCCCGGGGTTGAGTACGTCGACTCGATCGAAATGGGGGTCAACAGCCCGGTCGACGTGCCGGATAGCTATCTCACCGGTCTGCAGTTGCCGGTGCTGGTCGGACTCAACATCGTCGAAGGCACCGCCGAGCCGCTCGCGTCGGTCTTTGGCGCGCCAGCCCAACCCGGCCCGCCGCTGGTCCAGATCGTACCGGTGCCGGTGCTGAAGAAGAAATGCTAACGCTACCTCGCCGCGGAGGCCAACCGGTTGGACGCTAACGGGACGCGCTTCCAGTTGCTCAAGGGGAAAGCCGACTGGCTCGCCTGCCAGGAAGTTGGCCAGCCGGTCGGAGCCTTCGCGCGGGTCGCCTGGGACGATTCGGACGAGTGGCTGACGCTGAATCCGTTGCTCTCGCTCTTCGTCCGTGGCACGCGCGACGCGCCACTCGACCCCTCGGCCCGCCGGGGCGCCGCGGCGGATCGCTTCGGCAACTGGTTCTGGGTCGCCCACGACC
>JBOGTX010000106.1:0-5264 GCA_050695695.1 Chloroflexota bacterium | reverse complement strand
CATTCAAGCCTGGCTGAGGCTCTCGCCACCTCACGGCCTAGGTTAGGCCGTTGATCGCCATCGCGGCGGCCGTCGGCTGGATTTTCGGACTCCTGCTGGCGGCCGCGGGCACCGGCGCGATCGCGCTCGCCGTGCCCGCGCTGGTGGTTGGACTCCTCGCGCTCCGTGTCCGCTGGAGCGTCTGGCTCTTGCTCGGGTTCGCCGCCGCCTCGCTTGCTGCCCTGCGCTACCCGGCGTTCCTGCAAACTCAGCGGGATGCCGACGTCGCTCAATACACCCAGCGGTCGCTGGTGCAGCTCCGCGGAGTCGTGTCGGGCGATCCATCGCCCTACGGCATCGGGATGGAGTTTCCGCTGGCTGCCCGAGAGCGCGAGCGGGCGGGCCAGTGGTTCCCCTCGAGCGGCACGGTGATGGTGCGGGTCGCCGGCGCCGCCCCTTACCAGGTGGGCGATCGTCTGACGCTCGACGGGCTGCTGCTTGATCCAGACCCCCAGCTTCCGCCAAACCTCTCGGCGCTACGCCAGCAGGGCGTGGTCGCGGTGGCGAATCGGCCAACGGTCGAGTCGCTCGGCACGCGCGAGACGTCTCCACTCGCCTGGGTGGGCGACGCGCGGGCGCGCGCCAACGAAGCCTTAAACCGGGCGCTCCCCGAGCCAGAGGCGGGCCTGGCCCGTGGCATCACGCTTGGCGAGCGCCAGACCGTCGGGACGGATCTCTCCGCCGACTTCTCGGCGACGAACACCACCCACATCCTGGCGATCGACGGCTACAAAGTCAGCCTCGTCGCCCGGGTCGTCGAGAGCGTGCTGGCCACCATCCTTCGCCCGACCCTGGCCGCCGGCGGCGCGCTCGCCGGGATCGTCCTGTACGCGGCGCTGGTGGGGGCGTCGCCCTCGGCGCTGCGCGCGTCGATCATGGGCGCGATCTACGTGGTCGGCCAGGTCCTTGGTCGCCCGCGGGATACCCTCAACGGCCTCGCCCTCGCGGCGCTGGTCATGACCGCGGTGAACCCGTTTCTGCTCTGGAGCCTGGCCTTTCAGCTTTCGTTCGTCACGACCCTTGGCATGGCCGCGCTGGCGCCGATCGTCGAGTCCTGGCTCCCCCGGCGCCGGGGCGCCCTCGCGGGCCTCTTGCGAGAAGCCGTGGGCGCGACGGTCGCGGCCGAGATCGCCAGCGCGCCACTGGTGGTGGCGTCGTTCAACCACTTCTCGCTGGTGTCGCTGCCGGTTCACGCCGTCGTGATGCCGCTGCTGCCATTCGCGATCGGCCTATCGGCGCTGACCGCCGCGATTGGCGGCGTCGCGCCGGCCGCCGGAAACCTTGTCGGCCTGGCGGCGTGGTTTCCCCTGGCGGCGATCGTCGGGGTCGTGAGCTGGGCCGGCGCGCTGCCGTTCGCCGCGCTGGCGATCCCACAACTCGGGCTGAGCGCGGTCGTGGCAGCGTACCTGGGCCTGGCGGTGGCGCTCCTGACCCGGCCAAATCCGTTGACCGGACCCGCTTTGCCGGTTGGCGCGTGGTGGCGGCGAGCGACCGGGGCGATTCCGGCCGGGGTGCTCGTGCCGGGGCTGGCCCTGCCGCTCGCCCTCGGCGGGGTGCTGTTGCTGCAACGCCCCAGCTCCGGCGACCGGATCAGCTTCCTCGACGTGGGCACCGGAGATGCCGCGCTCGTCCAGTTGGCTGATGGCGGCCGGATCTACCTTCAGGATGACGCGAGCGCGGTGGCGGCCGCCCGCGCGGTCGGTCCGACCCTTCCCTTCTGGGACCGCGCGATCTCGCTGGCCGTGTTGACCGCGGGCGACGATCAGGCGCTGGGCGACCTCGCCGATCTCGCCGGCCGGCTCTCCTTCCGGAAAGTGATCGTGCCGACGACCGGGTTCTCGGCGACCGCCGAAAAGCACTGGCGGCAGACGGTGAGCGAGCGCCAGCTCGCGGTGATGCCCGGGCGGAGCGGTGCCCACGTCGGGATGGGCGGGTCGGCCGCGATCGACGTCTACGCCTTCGCGAGCGTCCCGCGCCGCGCGCCAGCCGCGCCATTGGCGCCGGGCCTCGCGTTGCGGCTAACGCTGGGACGGCTGTCCGTGGTCTGGGCGAGCGCGGAGCCGGCTGACCAGGCGGCGCTCGCCAGGTCACGGGCGCCGCTGGCGGCCCAGGTCCTGAAGCTGGTTGGGCTGGCGCCGAGCTGGGGATTAGATCCCGATTTCTTCGCGGCGGTCGATCCAAGCGTCGTCATCCTCCCGGCCGGCGCCGCCAGTCGGTTCGCGCGCCCAACGCCCGGAACTTTGGACCTGCTGGCAAACCGCCAGGTCTACCGCGCCGACCAGGATGGCACGGTCGTCATCTCGGCCGGGCCGAACGGTCTGGTGGTGCGCGCGGCGCGCTGACGACGCTGTCTTACTTATAGAGCGCCATCGCGGTGCGGGTGAAGCCGACCGCGGTGTTGGTCCAGGCCTTGTCGAGCGCCGCCTGGCTGATCGCCCGATCGGAGCCATCGCCCCGGAAGGCCGGATCGTCGTAGATGAGGTTTCCGTTTTGATCGAAGCCCAGCCCGACGATGTAGTGATCTCCGGCGAAGGAGCTATCGACGTGATCGGGCAGGTCCCAGTAGCGAACGAGCAGCACGACCGGACGCCCCCGTTCGAGCTCCTGCTTGAGGCCGGCGACCGTCCAAACGCGGTAACTCTGGCCGGTGTCAAGCCCTTCGGTCTTCGCGCCGCTCGCCCTGGCCGCATAGGCGAGCGATTCCCAGGTCGTCCCGTTGCCTGGGTCCGCCATGCCCATCTGCTGATTGGCCAGGTCCCGCAGCTTGAGCTGGTCGGCGGTCACGCCGAGCGCGCCAAGCGCCATCGAAAGGGTCGTCGGGCCGCAGTTGGATTCGGCCCAAATGCTCCCATCGAACTGGCTGTGATAGGGAGCTGCCAGGACGTGCAAGGCCGGGGCGGGCGGAAACGGGGACAGCGTTCGCACGACGTCGCCGTTCAGGTCGATCGCGAAGGCCGGGTAATGGGCGCCGGACTGAAGGTTGACGATCGACTGACCGCCGCTCGATGTAGGAACGTCGATCGTCAAGGTCTGGCCAATGGCGAGCTGATTTGGATCTTCCAATCCGTTCACGCTGGCGATGTTCGTCGCCGGCACGCTGAACTGTTGCGAAATGGCGAGGAGGGTGTCGCCAGCCTGGACGGTGTAGGAAATTGGCTGATCGGCGAGGGCTGGTGTCGCGAGGGTCGCGGCCAGTACGAGCGCGCCAGCTCCGGCGCGGGCGATCCGCTTGAGCTTCGACGAATGATAGATCGAGCGCCAGAAAGATCGACTCATCAGTCGAAATGGGCAGCGAGTCACCCATACCTCCCACGTGTGTTGCTTCAATGGATCTCCGGTTCGTCTGGATTCGTCGGGGCGCCAATCCCACCGCCGAAAAAAGAGACAGCCGGTCGCGAGGTGTCGAGAAGCCGCGGGCCTTCTCAATCAGGCAGTCGAGGTGTGCGGATTATAGGCGACCGCTACCTCGCTTGTCAATAACGATCTCTTCGAATTCTTCAAAAAGGCCAGAGATTCAGATCCTGAGTCCAGGCACGGGGAGGTTGGGTGAGCAGGAACACGACCGCGTCGGCCACGTCGTCGGGGGCGATGTACTTCGCGCCGCTCCGGGCGCGGTCGGCGGCCGAGCGACCGCCGAAGTCGGTCAGGATGCTGCCGGGAAGGATCGTCGAGACCTTGATCCGGTCCGGGCCCCACTCGGCGGCGAGCGCCTGCATCAGCCCGATCAGGCCGAACTTCGACGCGCAGTAGGCGGCCATGCGCGGGTAGCCCTGGCGACCGGCTCCCGAGGCAATCGCGACGATGTTGCCGCCGCCGCGCCGCTTGAGCGCGTCGTAGGCAGCCCTGGCGCACACGAAGGCGCCGGTCAGGTTGGTATCCAGGACGCGCTGCCAGTTTGCCAGTGGGTCAGTGGCACTGGGCGCCACCAGGCTGAGGCCGGCGTTGTTGATCAGCGCGTCCAATCCTCCGAACGTTGCCTCGGTCGCGTCGACCGCCTGCCCGACGGCCTCGGCATCGGACACGTCGGCGAGGGTGACGAGCGCGCGCCCGCCGGCCGCTTCGATTTCCCGCCCGACCGCCGCTAACTGGTCGGCGCTCCGCGCGAGCAGCGTCACCGCCGCGCCTTCGCGCGCCAACCGCAGGGCGATCGCGCGCCCGGCGCCCCGTCCCGCGCCGGTGACCAGGGTTACCTTGCCATTCAGAAGGCCCATGGACGGCTCCTCTCAATCGGTTCCGTTAGTGTACACCGCGAGGGAGCGCACGTCGAACCACCGTTCGTTGTTCGGTGCGAAACCGCCCGGGTCTCGTTCTCGGTGCCCTCTATGATAGAATCCACCGAAACGTTGCCCGGTGGAAGCGGAAGGGATATGGATCGAACCAACGCAGTTCAGATTTTTGGCCTGGATGGAATTCCCGAGATTCAGACCGGCGACGATGTGGTTGGCCTGATCGTCGACGCGATTCGGGCGAGCGATCTCGGTTTGCGCGATGGCGATGTGGTGGTCGTCACCCACAAGGTCGTCTCGAAGGCCGAAGGGCGGCTGGTCGACTTGAGCGAGGTCGAGCCATCCGCGTTCGCCGAGCACCTCGCCGCGATCGCCCAGCGCGATCCGCGCCACTACGAGGTGGTGCTGCGCGAGAGCGCCCGAATCGTGCGCATGGACCACGGCGTGATCATCAGCGAGACGCGCCAGGGCTTCGTCTGCGCCAACGCCGGGGTCGACGCGTCGAACGTGGCGGGCGTCGAAGTCCTCTGCCTTCAGCCGCTGGATCCGGACGCATCGGCGAAGCGGCTGCGCGCGGGGCTGCGCGAGCGGTTGGGCGCGGACGTCGGGGTGATCATCACCGACTCGTTCGGTCGTCCCTGGCGCCGAGGTGTGATCAACGTGGCGATCGGCCTGGACGGCCTGGCACCATTCGCCGACTACCGTGGACAGCAGGATCCGAGTGGCTACGAGCTCCACGCGAGCGTCATGGCGGTGGCCGACGAGCTCGCCTCGGCGGCGGAGCTGGTGATGGGCAAGCTGGCGCGGCGCCCGGTGGCGATTATCCGCGACTTCCAGTCCGACTGCGCACCGGGCGCCGCGCGGGATCTGGTGATGGACCCGAGCCGCGATATGTTCCGATAGAAAGGCACTGCGGTGACGACCGACTTGACGGAAATCCTTCAAATCCAAGTTCGCCCAAAGCCTGCTACTCCCAGCGATTGGGGAGCAGCAGGTAGC
>JBOGTX010000105.1:0-1862 GCA_050695695.1 Chloroflexota bacterium | reverse complement strand
CGTATGCCTATCAAGAGCTGGATTTGACGGCACGGCATGCTTCATGAGAAGCTCGCAAGGCTGGTGGAATCCGGTCGAGCCATCATCGTAGCGCGGGCGAAGGCCGCGCGCGCGCCGCGCGATGGTGAGCTTTGGCTAGCCCATTAGGGGGGCCGGGAGCCGCCAGCTTACCGCCTCAGAACAACATTGGCTGATGGGCGCCCAGATGCTCGGCGGCGAAGCCAAGGCGGCGGAGGTGGTCGGCGAACGCCGATGGTCCGTGGGTCGTGTAGACGTGCGCCGGTTGGGCCTCGGTCACGAACCGCACCAGCTCCGCGAAGTCGGCGTGGTCACTGAGTGGTACCGCTTCGTCGACGCCAAGCCGGTACGTCGTGGATCGGTCGAGCGCCCAGCCGCTCAGATAGAGGGTCCGGCAGTGGCGGGGCAACGGCGCGCCGCGCGCGTTCGGTGGCGCGATCAGGACTTCCCCGGGCGTCAGGTCGCCGTCGAACACCGAGTACGCTCCGAGATCGACACCAAACTGGCGATAGACCTCCGCGAGCGCGGCGACCGCCGGGTGGACTCGGACCGAATAGCCCATCCCGCTGACCAGCGCCATCGCTTCCTGCGCCTTCCCCAGCGCGTAGCCGAGGAGAACCGGCGTCCGCGAGTCCGCCAGCGCGCGGTCGATGAATTCTCGGATTCGGGCGCGGATCTCCTCGTCCGATGGAAAGACGTAGCGGGGCAGACCGAACGTGCATTCCATGATCAAGACGTCGGCGCGGATTGGCGAGGCCGAGCGCACCGTCTGGCGCGGCCGCACGCTGAAGTCTCCCGTGTAGACCAGCCGGCGGCCATCCGGCGCGTCGACGACGACCTGAGCCGCGCCCAGGACGTGCCCGGCGGGTGCGAGCGAGATCCGGTGCCCCTGGCGCTCGATCGACTCGCCATACTCGAGGGGCGTCAGGCGGCAGATCCCCAGTCGGCGCGCGACCAGCGCCCGAGTTGCCGGCGTGGCGATGCCCGCCAGGTGACGGGCGATGTGATCGCTGTGCCCGTGGGAAACGGCGGCAAAGGCCGACCGCCGCGGCGGGTCCAGCGCCAGGTCGGCGCCGGGTAGATGAATGTGATCGCTATAGGCGAACAGGGTGGTGTGCCCTCGTTTCAGATGTCCTGGCCCCGCTCATTATAGCAACCCGGTCGGCAGCGGCGCTGGACGGTCGCAGGTGCTCGCGAGCTCGACGTGCTGGCCCGATCGCGACGCCTCGTGAAAGGCGTGCATGACGTCGAGAACGTGGTAGGTCAGCGCGCCGTTCGCCCGGTGGGGACGACCCGACCGAAGCGCGCCGGCCAGGTCGGCGACGCCAAGGCTTCGGCTGTTCTGGGTGTAGCCGTGGGTCAGTGGCACGTCGGTCCACTCTTTCGTGGCGGGCTGCCAGAGCCGAACCGGACCGCCGAAGGTGTTCGGGTCGGGCACGCTCAGCGAGCCCTCGGTCCCGTAGATCTCGACCCGCGGCAGATTCGCCGCCCAGACGTCGAAACTGGTGATGATCGTTCCGACGGCGCCGTTGGCGAAGTCCAGGACACCGGCGACGTGCGTCGGGACGTTGACCGCGATCTTCGTCCCCTGCTTGGGCTGGCTGGTGATCGTGCGCTCGGGGAAGGTGATCCGCGCCGAGCCGGTCACCCGACGAATCGGTCCGATCAGGCTGACCAGCGCGGTCAGGTAATACGGCCCCATGTCGAACATCGGCCCCCCGCCGACTTCATAATAAAACTGGGGGCTTGGGTGCCAGCTCTCGTGGCCGGGGCACATGAAAAACGCGGTGCCCGCCAGCGGCCGGCCGATCGCGCCTTCATCGACCAGCTTGCGGCAGGTCTGA
>JBOGTX010000104.1:0-5746 GCA_050695695.1 Chloroflexota bacterium | reverse complement strand
ATCATGCACCACGCCGAGCTGCACGTTTTCAACTTCCGCGATCTCCCCCACGCGTTCATCCGAGTGGGCCGGGGCACCTTCATCGGCGAGTCGGTGGTGATCCGCGGCCAGGGTGGCGTGAGCATCGGCGACGACGTGCTGATCGCCCCGTTGGCGAAGATCCTCGCGGTGAATCATCATTTCGACGATCCGACCCGACCGGTGATCGATCAGGGCATCTCCGGCGAGGGCATCGTGATCGAAGCTGGGGCCTGGATCGGCGCGGGAGCGGCGATCCTTGACGGAGTACGGGTTGGTCAGGGCGCGGTCGTCGGCGCGAACGCGGTGGTGACCCGCGACGTTCCACCCCATACCCTGGCCGTCGGATCGCCGGCCCGGGTCATTCGCGACCTTCGCGACCCGAACGGCGAGCCGAAGCTAGAACCGGAATTGGCAGGTGAGATTGGACTCGGGTCTCCGCGGGTGGGACCGGTGAGGAGAGTGTCGAGATGACTGTCGAAAATGTGCCGCTGATCGGCGGGATTGAAGCCGGGGCGCGCGACGTCGAGCCATCGCGGACGACGCTGTCGGTCGTGATCCCGGCGCTCAACGAAGAGGGCGGGATCGCCGAGATCATTCGGCGGGTCCAGGCGGTCGAGCCGGCGCTCCAGGCGATTGGCGTGGCGGCGCTCGAGATCATCGTCGTCGACGACGGATCGCGAGACCGGACCTCGGAGATCGTCGCGAGCTTCCCGACCGTGCGCCTGCTTCGCCATCCGGTCAACCGGGGCTACGGCGCGGCGATCAAGACCGGCTTCGGCAACGCCCGAGGACAGCTTCTCGCCTTCCTCGACGCCGATGGCACCTATCCGCCGGAGCACTTCACCGCGTTATGTCGCATCGCGCTCGAGGGCGGGGCCGACGTGGTGGTGGGCTCGCGCCGCTCCGGCGGGGAAAGCCAGATGCCGCTGGTGCGTCGGGTCGGCAACCTGATCTGGTCGAGCCTGGTCAGCCTGATCGGCGGGCAGCGGGTGGCCGATCCGGCGAGCGGCATGCGCGTCCTTCGCCAATCCGCGCTCCACCAGCTCTACCCCTTGCCGGATGGACTCAACTTCACGCCGGTGATGAGCACCCGGGCGGTCCACGAGGGCCTGAAAGTGGTCGAGATCCCGATCTCGTACCGCGAGCGGGTCGGCCGCTCGAAGCTGAACGTGCTTCGCGATGGCAGCCGCTTCCTGACGACGATTCTCTGGACGACGATGGAGTACAACCCGGTTCGGGTGCTCGGGATCGTCGGCCTGGCGGCCCTGGGCGTCGCCGCGCTGATTGGCGTGGTCATCGTCGCGCTGCGGCTCCAAGGCGTCACTCAGCTCGGTCCCTGGGGCATCTTCGGACTATTCGGCGCGCTCGTTCTGGGCGTCGCCGGAGTGAGCATCTTTTCCCTCGGATCCACGTTTAACTATCTGGTGTCGTTGTTCCACGGAACGCGAATCCGCGAAGGGCTATTTGGCAAGCCGCTCTTCGAGCCTTCGCTCGATCGGCATTTCGGCTGGCTGGGCGTGCTCACGGGCATCGCCGGACTCGGGCTCGCGGTGGCAAGCCTGGTGCTCAGCCTCGCCGGCTGGGATATCGCGCACCTCTGGCTGTGGCTCGTGGTCAGCGCCCTGCTGGGCCTGGTCGGGCTGCAATTGATCGTGTCGTGGGTTCTCATGCGGGTGCTCGAGAAGCTCAGCGAGCGCGACGCACGCATCGACGAAGAGCTGCGTCCAGTGCTGACCGACGTCTCGGCCGCGTGAACATGCAAGAAGGACGGGCAATGACTCTCAACGAACAAAAGCAAGCGAGCGCACCGCGGGAGATTCCGGACGAGCTTCGGCACAACCTCGGGACCCGCGCGCTGAAAAAGGTGCCGCTGGCGAACTATCCGGACGCCGGCGCGGCGGTGCGTGGGTTGACCCACGCCCGACCGGCGACGGCGGTCGACGTGCTCTTCGTGAATCCGCCCTCGCCGGACGGTGGGATCTGGATCCGTACCCAGCACCGGGTCGGCCGGCGCAGCCGCGAAGAGATGATCTGGCCGCAGGTCTCGCTGGCCCAGCACGCCGCCATGATCCACCCGGAGTACTCGGTCGCGATCATCGACGCGATCGCCTAGCGGATGAGCTGGAAAGAGTTCGAGAAGCGCCTGCGCGCGTACGCACCGAAATACTACCTGACCCAGGTCACCGCGCCGACCCTGACAAACGACATGTACGGCGTCATGCTCGCGAAGAGCCTCGGCGCGACGACGATGGCGTTTGGCACCCACGTCACGGCGATGCCAACCGAGACCCTGCGCGATTATCCCGCCCTCGACTTCGTGCTGCGCGGCGAGCCCGAGCTGACCTTCCGCGAGCTGATCGACGTCCTCGAGGGACGGCAGGACAGTCGACCCCAATGGGTGACCGACCTGCTGACCAGGGCCGACCCGGGCTGGCAGCCCACCGCCGAGCCGATCGACGGCGCGCCGATCGATCTCTCGACGGTCAAGGGCCTGATCTGGCGACGCCGGGGCGAGCTGGTCGCGAACCTGGCCCGACCGTTCATTCCGAATCTGGATGATCTGCCGATGCCTCTGCACCACTTGCTGCCCCTCGACGCCTACCGGATGCCGCTGATCAAGGGACCGTTCACCTTCATGGTCACCAGTCGCGGCTGCACCGCCGGCTGCAAGTACTGCATCAAGCACGTCTCCTATCAGTGGTCGACCCGGCTGCACTCGCCCGAGCGCATCATGAAGGAGCTGTGGCTGCTGCACGACCTCGGCATCCACAACATCCACATGTACGCCGACCTCTTTACCCTGAGCCGCGATCAGGTGGTGGGGCTCTGCGAGCTGATCATCAAAGAGGGCCTGAAGGTCAAATGGACCTGCAACAGCCGGGTCGACTACGTCGACGAAGAGATGCTCAAGCTGATGGGCCAGGCCGGCTGCTGGATGATCTCCTGGGGCATCGAGAGCGGCAACGAAGAGATCCTGAAGCGCGCGGCGAAAGGCGCCGACCCGAAGAAGGCGCGGCGGGCGCTGACCTGGGCCCGGAGCGCCGGGATTCGCAACTGGGGCTATTTCATCATCGGCCTGCCGGGTGAGACGGTCGAAACGATTCGCCAGACGATCGACTTTTCCAAGAGCCTGCCCCTCGACCTCGCCCTCTTTCACATCGCCGCGCCCTATCCGGGGACGCCGTTCTTCTTCGAAGTCATCAAGAACGGCTGGTTCCGCGAGGGCACGCGCTGGGAAGAAGTCGATATGGACAAGGGAACCGTGCTTCAGTACGATAATCTGTCCGCTGCAGATCTGATGTACTGGCAAAAGCGGGCCTTCCGCGAGTGGGCGCTGCGGCCCGGGCCGGCCTTGACCTACCTGAAGATGCTGCTCTCGGATACCCACACTTTCAAGCGCGCGGTCCGGGTGGGGATGGAGCACTTGCGGTGGGCCACCGCGGGCGAGTCCACGGTTGGATAATCTGGCTTCGGCGCCCGAGGTCGCGCGCGATTCAGCTTTGCCTGGAGGCTCTGGCATGCTCGCCCCGCGTCGAAAGCTGACCATCAACGAAACGGTCGTCTGCGCCGAGCTGGACGACGAGATGGTCTTGCTGAACGTCGAAACCGGGATCTACTTCGGGCTCGACGCGGTGGGGACGCAGATCTGGACGCTTTTGACCGAGGGAGCGACCGAAGACGAGATCGTCGCCCGATTGCTCGACGAGTACGAGGTGCCCGCGCCGGAATTGCGCGGGGACGTTTCCAGCTTCCTGGACGACCTCCAGGCGAAGGGTCTGGCGCTCGTCGAAGGCGAATGAGAGGATGCTGACGCGAAGCCTTCGCCGATTCCTGGCGCTCTCCGGTCCCGAGCGCGCGCTCTTGATCCGAGCGTACGTCGACCTGCTCCAGATCGACGTCGCGCTGCGCATCTTCGGCTTTCAGCGCGTCGTCCGGCGGGTTCCGCCAGCGTCGGCCGACCGGGTCGTTCGGATCGAGGATCGATCACGGGCCGGCCAGTACGCGCGCTGGCTCGAGGTGGCCGCGCGCCATCACGTCGCGCGGGCGCGCTGTCTCCAGCGATCGCTGGCGCTGCACCGGTGGCTGCGCCAGGAGGGCTTGCCCAGCGAGCTGCGGATCGGCGTGCGCAAGGAGGCCGGCGTCTTGCAAGCGCACGCCTGGGTCGAGCTTGGCGATCAGGTCGTGAACGATCGACCGGATGCGATCGCCGAGTTCGCGCCGCTGGCGAGCCCGAGCCTGCCGAGCCTGGTCTGGAGCCGAGACCTCGCCGGTGGCGGGCCGAGGCCGCCCGCCGTCATCAACCAGGAGGGGGACCGTTGATTCTCAATACCTGCCCCGATCCGGTCCGGGCGACACTCCCGGCGGAGACCGTGGCGGACGAAGCGGCGCGCTCCTATGATCTCTATGGGATGCTGGTCCGCGGCGATATCCCCCTTCCGCTCGCCCCGCTGGCAAACCCTCCGGTGACGCCCCCCGCCTGGACGTTCCACGGCGTGGAGCCAGGCCAGCCAGCCCCGGCGCCGGATGGGCCCGAGGTTGCCCAGCTCCGCTGCCAGCACCACGGCAACATCATCGCGGTTCGACATCAGGGCCCCGGTGGCTCCTGGATCCGGAACCCCTGGATCGCGACGTTCCACCTGGCACCCGATGGTCGATGGGTGGACGTCTACCCCGAGCCGCTCGCGGATGAACAGACGATCGCGCTCACCTTGCTCGGCGAGGTGTCCATTTTCGTTCTTCAAACCCTCGGTTATCCAAGTCTGCACGCGAGCGCCGTCGTGACGCCGCGCGGGGCAGTGGTCTTCATCGGCGTGCCAGGGCAAGGGAAGTCGACCATGGCCGCCACGTTTCTCCAACGAGGCGCGACGCTGTTGGCCGACGATAACCTGCCGCTACGCCTGCTCGACGGTCGCGTCCACGGCGGACCCAGCGTGCCGATCATGAAAGTCTGGCGCGAAACCGTGGAATGTTCCCTGGAGATTTCCGGTGAGCTCCCAAGCGTGGCGACGAGCGTCGACAAGAAGCTGCTGACGGTGAGTGAACAATATAAGTTCTCGAGCGAGCCCGTCCGGCTCGACGCGATTTACCTGCTCAATCGCTACGATCCGACCGCCACCGGGCGAACGGACGTCACGTTCAGCGCCCTGAGTGGGCGCGAAGCGATCGCGACCCTGCTCGCGCACACCGCCTACGGCACGCTGGCGCGGCCGGCCGAAACCGCCCGTTTCCTGCCGCTCTACGCGCGCCTGGTTGCCCAGGCGCCGGTGCGCGTCCTGGCTTACCCCAACGGCTTCGGACACCAGGATCGCGTCCACGCGCGGATTCTCGAGGACGTGGGGGCGCGATGAGCGGTCTGGCGGTCCTTTTCTACCGCGATGGACGATCGGCTGAGCCCGATGCGATCGGGGCCATGATCGACGCGGTGCCGCACCGCGGGCCGGACGGCGTGGAGACCCAGCTCATTGGCGCGGTTGGCCTGGGATACGCCAAGCTGGCGACCACGCCGGAGGAAGCGACCGGGCGGCAGCCATTCACGAGCGCGCGCACCGGCTGCGTCGTGATCGCCGACGCGCGGCTGGATAATCGCGACGACCTGCTGGCGCGGCTGCCGGACCATCCATCATCCGCCGCGAGCGATGCCGAGATCATCCTGCGCGCCTACGAAGCCTGGGGAGTCGACGTCGCCGTGCACCTGCTCGGCGACTTCGCCTTTGTGATCTGGGAC
>JBOGTX010000103.1:0-1928 GCA_050695695.1 Chloroflexota bacterium | reverse complement strand
ATTCCCCACCCCGGCGCGGTGCGGCGCACTCCCCTGGGAATCCAGGAGCCGCTGCCCGTCATCGTCGAGCCCGACCTCGCGCACGTCTACCGAACCCGTGGGCTGGCGGTCCGCCAGGGCAGCGTCGAGGTTCCCCTGCCCGACGGCGCGCCGGTCCGGCTTGGCCACCAGGGAAAGCAGCTGGTCGCTCGGGTCACCCACGTCTGTGCCCAATTGGACGAGCAGGGGCGCTGCAAGATTCACGGCACCGACGACTATCCGAAAGCCTGCGCCGTCTTCCCACGCCAGCCGGAGGACCTGCTAGACGTGGCCGACCGGTGTAGTTATGATTTCGTGGACGAAGCAGCCGACGGGCGCGGTTGAATTTCCCAGCGGAGGCCATCGAGGCTCGGCGATGATCCACCATCTCGTCTGCGACGGCCCCAACCGATTCGCCCCTGGCTGCACCGTGCGGTCGGTGGACTACAACGACGAAACTGACGCCTACCTCATCTCCACGGTCGACCGCCGGGGCGTCCTCATCGAGATCCAGTACGACGGCGTGGCCTTCCGCCGCCGTTTCCCGGCGGGCCAGTTTGGCTACGGCTACGGATCGGGTCGAGGCATCCACCCGCTGCAGCCTGGCGAATGGTGGGTCGGCTCGAAGACCGCGCGGCCGAGCAAGCGCTGACGCGGTCATCCAGAACGACGTTGGCAACGGATTCAGCCCCACCCGCGAAAGGATGAGCCGATGCCCTCACGGACTGTCGTCGAGATCGACGGCGAAGATTTTCTGATCGACGGGCGGCCGACCTACCCGGGACGCGAGTGGCGCGGCCGGCGCATCGAGGGACTCCTGTTCAACGCGCGGATGGTCCAGGGCACGTTCGACGATCTGAACCCGGACACCCGGCCGCGCTGGGCCTACCCGGATACCGGCGCTTGGGATCCCGAGCGCAACACGAACGAGCTGGTCGAGATGCTGCCCGAGTATCGGCGGCACGGCCTCACTGCGCTGACCCTTTGCCTCCAGGGAGGGTGCCCGGAGAGCTACGGAAAGATCCAGCCCTGGATCAATACGGCGTTTACCGCGTACGGTGAGCTGCGCCCCGCCTATCTGGCGCGGCTGCGCCGGATCCTGGACCGTCTCGACGAGCTGGGCATGGTCGCGATCGTCGGGCTCTTTTACTTCGCTCAGGACGAGCGCCTGCTGGACGAGAAGTCGGTGCGCGCCGGCGTCGACAACGCCGTGGGCTGGCTGCTGGATGGCGGTTATACGAACGTCATCGTCGAGATTGCGAACGAGTGCGACGTGCCGCGCTACGAGCACGAGATTCTTCAGCCCGGGCGCATCCACGAATTGATCGAGCAGGCGTGGGGCATGACCAAGAATGGCCGCCGGCTGCTCGTCGGAACCAGCTATCGCGGCCGGGGCATTCCGGGCGAGCGGGTGCTGGCGGTGTCCGACCTGGCGCTCCTCCACGGGAACGGCGTGAAGGAGCCGGCCTTCATCGCCGAGATGGTCGCCCGAACCCGCGCGCTCGGGACCTACCGCCCGATGCCGATCGTCTTCAACGAAGACGACCACTATCAGTTCGATCAACCGACAAACAACCTGGTCGTCGCGACCGAGAACCACGCCTCCTGGGGTTACTTCGATGCCGGACCGGGCGCCGGTGGCTTCGCGGCGCGCTCCGATTACGTCGAGGGCTACCAGAACGTGCCAGTGAACTGGCGGATCAACACCGACCGCAAGCGCGGCTTCTTCGAGCTGGTTCGGGAGATCGCCGGCTGAGCGATAGCTTGTCGAGCTCGGAGTTGACGTATCGTTCGGCTGAGATTGTTGGTTTGAACTGTTGCTGTGTAGTTGAGGAAGCAAAACGAGGTGGATGCTTGTCTCCTACCCGTCCCGCTGCCCAGATCGACCTGGCACGGGCAGGAGACAAGCT
>JBOGTX010000102.1:0-2770 GCA_050695695.1 Chloroflexota bacterium | reverse complement strand
AGCGGCTTCAACTTTCCCTTCGGCCGTCGCCGCAGACGGCGTCCCAGTTCTTCCGCGGTGAACTCGGGGCCGACGATCTCGACCCCCAGTCTGCCCTCCGGGATGACCTCGGACAGACCGACGGTTGGAGCGACCCAGAGGTGAGCGAACTGCCGAATGTCGGTCAGATAGAGGACGCTGCCGTCGTCGAGCTCGAGGATTACCGAGGTCTGCCGGTGAGGTAAGGGGGACTCGTATTTCGGAACCGGGTGCCCGCCGGCCAACCGCTCGCCGGCCGCGCTCTCCAGGACGATCTGTCCGGCCAGACTGAGGTGGATCACCAGGCTCAGGCCGTTCGACAGGTCGATGATCAAATACTTGGCCCGTCGGCGAACATCCGCGATCATGGCTCCGACGGCCTCGGCTAAGGTATGCCCGGGCAGGCCGGAGAGGATCTTCGGCTTGAGCAGCCGGGCCTCGACGATTCGTCGTCCGATCAGTGTTCGGGCCAGGCCTCGTCGCAGCGTCTCGACCTCCGGCAGCTCCGGCATCGATCGCTCCTCTCTGTTATACTCCGGGCTATGATACCGCACCGGGAGTGGAGCGAGCTTTCAGAGATCACGGTGCCGCTCCGCGGCGAGCCCCTCGATCTCTCCCAGACGCTCGGCTGCGGCCAGGCTTTCCGCTGGCGATCGATCGGCGATGAAGGCTGGGAAGGCGTCGCCGGCGGGCACGCGTGGCGACTGCGGATCGACGGCGGCGAGCTTCGATCGCGGGTCGCGCCAGCCATGACGGCCACCGCAGTTCGGGAGTACCTCTCCCGATACTTCGCACTCAGTTTGTCCGCGGCGGCGGTCCGACGGCTCATCGCCCAGTCGCATCCGTCGGCAGCCAGAGCGGTGGATCAATTCTGGGGGCTGAGGATCCTTCGCCAGGATCCGCTGGAGACGATTCTCACCTTCACCATCGCCACCGCGACCAACGTGCCGAGGGTAACTCGGAGTATCGCCGCCCTGTCTCAACGCCACGGCGATCCGATCGCGGTCGTCGATGGGGTCGAGTACCGAGATTTTCCCACGCTCGACGCTATCCTGGCGGCTCCGTCCGACGATCTGTTTCACGCCTGCGATCTTGCCTACCGTGCCCGCTCGATCAAGGCGGTAGCCGGGTCGATTCACGGGCGTCCGCCGAGCTGGGCGAGCGACCTGGCGAAGGCAGCTTACCCGGACGCGCACCGCGCGCTTGACGAGCTGCCGTTCCTCGGTCCCAAGGTCAGCGACTGCATCTGCCTCTTCGGACTCGGCCACGACGACGCGGTGCCGGTCGACGTCCACGTCTGGGCGATCGCCCACGAGCTCTTCGGGGAAGCCATCCCGACCCGGACCTTGACCGCGAAGACCTACCGGCAAATCGGCGATCGGTTTCGCGCCCTTTTCAGCCCGTGGGCCGGCTGGGCCCAGCAGTACCTCTTCAGCGCCCGCCGTGCCCTGCCGATCAACCAGCGCTTCCGCCCGAATGGGAATACGGTACCTAGATCTTGAGGTATCGAGTAATGGTTCACGGATGAGTAACCGTGAAGCAGATCAGCGGTTCTTCTCAATGACGTCTGACATCACCGTGAACAGACGGTCGCAATGGGCCGAAGACTGCCGAACTTTCGTGGCATCAATCTTTTCTAAAAGCTCCGACGCGTGCCGGATTTTGTGATAGACACCCTTTCGCGTGTGCCTGGTCGCCTTCTCCAAGATATCGATCAGGCTGTCCGTCGACAAGCTTTCAACATCGCTTCCCTCTGGCGGAATCGAGTTCCCTTCAAAAAGTTGCCCGTAGTAATTCTTCAGACATTCGATATCTGCCAACAGCCATGCTTCCATGGCTTGGACCATAAGGTGACAGTGCTGATCAGGTAACTCCAACGCCCGCCACGCGTGTGGATCGGGAAGGCATTCGGCCAACGACTCGCCGATGGGCCCTTCCGAGTCAACCAACAGGACGCTAAACGCACCCGAGCGCGATCGAATGTGCGCTCGAAACAATTTGAACGCCTCGAGACATGAGCCTCCCATGACGATCCGGAATTCTACCTGATTTGCCCGCGCCAGAGTAACCAGGCCGTTGAAGAACTGGCGGAATCCCTGACGTAACCTGATCTTCGTTTCGTTGTGACTGCCCCCGCCCTCGATGTAGAGGCGAACTTCGTCTACCAACGGGTGCCGCCGAGCTCACCTGCAAGCCACAAATCGCCAAGCGAGTAATCCTTCAACCACTCTTTCAGATGGTCCTGATCCAGTCGACGTAGGCGACTACCTGACTCCTCGCGATCACATACGACAATTGATTCAGGAACGTCGGCGAGCGCTGAGACCAGGGTATCCGAGTGTGTCGTCACGATAACCTGGGTTCGCTGCGACGCATCGGTGAGTAGCTTTGCCAGGTTCGGCAAAATATCAGGGTGAAGTCCCAGCTCCGGCTCCTCGATGCAGATCAATGGCGGAGGACTCGGATGGCAAAGTAGAGTTAGCAGGCATAGGTAGCGTAGCGTGCCATCGGAAAGGCGCGTGGCCGGCACGGGCTGATCGAGTCCGCGTTCAAGGATGAACACCTGGACCGCTCCACCATAGACCTTCAGGCTGATGTCGTCGGCACCTTCGTAGAACCTCCGCAGATTTTCTTCAATAAGGCGCTTGTCTCTAGGCGAATTCTGGAGGTTATTCAAAACCAGGCCAAGGTTGCTGGCGTTCTCCGCCAGGTAGTCGACCGGCGCATCGGCCGGTTGCGGCATCCTCGGTGC
>JBOGTX010000101.1:0-6053 GCA_050695695.1 Chloroflexota bacterium | reverse complement strand
TACTACACATCAATCCTTTGGGGAGCCTGACTACAGACGGTGGGACCGTTGCTGATTATCGCGTTCGCCATCGCGCTCGACGCGGCTTTCGCCATCCTGGGCGTTGCCACCCTCCTGACCCCGCTGCTTCCCGGCGCGGTCCAGGCGACCGCGGGCGCTCAGGCCGTCTGGTGGCTGGCAGCGGCCATTGCTCGGGCCATCCGCAAGGTCAAGCGGGTGCCTCTTGACACGATTGGCCCAGCAGGGCCAGACTGTAAGCGAGGGAGCGCGCCTGGAAGACGCTCCAATCCTCGATCACTGGGAGGCGAGCGGTGCTCACGCAATACCTTGATGCCGCGATGCGGCATGCGGAGTACGAGCAGCTTTCCGACGACACCTGGTACGGTCATATCGCGGGGTTCCCGGGTCTGTGGGCGAGTGAGCCGACGCGCGAGGAAACGACCAGCGAGCTGCGCTCCGCGCTCGAAGACTGGCTTCTAGTCACCTTACGTAGTGGCGAAAGGGCACCGGCCGTGGATGGCTTCGACCTGAACGTGGTACGCGTTGCCTAATGCCGCGATTTGGCCCGATCAGCCGGCGGGAGCTCATCGCATGTTTGATCCGACCTGGCTTTGACGGACCGAACGCGGGCGGCCGACACGAGGTGATGGAGCGTGGTCCGATCAAAGTGATCCTTCCCAACAATCGATTGGATGGTCGTTAGGCCATTCTGATTGCCCAATGCGATCATCGTCCGAATTCACGATCAGAATACCGAGAGAACGCGCGAGGGCCGGGCAAAGCGCCGACTCTCACGCTCCTCCTACTGGCCGTGGCGGTCCAGGTGCCGGTAGCATGGGCCTCATGATCGACGAGACACCGGACGTTACGACCACCCACGCCGCCTTCCTGGAAACCCTGGTCGGCAAGTCGCCGCACACCGTGCACACCTACCGAACCGGGCTCCGCCACTTCGGCGATTACCTCGTCGAGCGCGGGCTGCCCCTGACCACGCCGACCGCCGACCTGCCCGGCGACGTCCTCGAGCGCTTCTACACCTGGCTGATTCGGCGCTACGGGCGGGCGAGCCGCCCGACCTGCACCACCTACATCGCCGCGGCCCGTGCCTTCTTCCGCTTCCTCGAGCGGCGCGGCTGGGGACCCCGCGCCGCCCACCTGGAGCAGTTGCAGCTCGGGCTGCGCGAGGTCGCCGGCCGTGGCTCCTACAAGTCCCCCCGGATCGATCCCGCGCTGCCCTTGCTGGTCACCGCCGTCGAGGAGAAGCCGCTGCCGGAGCCGAGCCCGGCCATGGCCAACGCCCGCCTCGAGCTGCTGCGGGACCGTGCCGTCCTGCGCACGCTTTTCTGCACCGGGATGCGGCGGGCCGAGGTCGCCAGCCTGAACCGCGCCGACGTCGCCGATGGCCGCCTCGATCAGGCGATCATCACCGGCAAGGGCGACAAGGAGCGTACGGTCTTCTTCGACGCGCCGACCCTCGCGGCGATGCACGCCTACCTGAAGGAGCGGGCCGACGCCTTCGCGCCGCTCTTCATCCGCCACGATCGCGCCAGGGGCAAGCCGCGCTTCGGCGGCGAGAACTACCGGATCACCCCCCAGACGATCTTCGACACGGTCAAGCGCTACGCCCGGGCGGTCGGGATCGACGCCTCGCCCCACGACTTCCGCCACGAGAAGGCGACCGTCCTCCTCAACAACGGAGCGTCCCTCTCGGAGGTCCAGGACATCCTCGGCCACGCCTCGCCGGAAACGACCAAGAAGATCTACGCCCACTACGAGACGGCCCACCTGCGCGACGCCTTCGACCGCTTCAGCGCCTCGCCGGAGGATCTGGCGCGCCGCCTGCGCCGCGATCGGCGATCGTCGCCGGCGCGCGAGGGTGCACCGCCCGAAGATGAGTAAGCTGCCCCCTCGACGGCAGACCTCGAAGCCGTCCAGCGTCGGGAGCATCAGGTCGAGGATCACCACGCGGGGGGCAAGCCTCCGCGCTACCGACTGAGCGAACGCTGGCCCAGCATGCCATGGAGCTCCGCTACGCCCGTCGCTGATTGAGGGCGGGCCGGCCCGGCGTCCCGGGCCGGCGCTGCCCGGCCTGGCGAGGGCGGTAATCTTTCGCGGCAACTTCGACGATCCGACTGAGCACCCGATCGCCAATCCGCGACTCGATCCGCTGGTCGAGGCTGCTCAGGTCGCGGTTCGTCGTGATGACGGTGGGAAATCGGTAGTTGTAACGGTAATTGATGATCTGGAAGAGCTTTTCCTGGGCCCACGACGTGGCGCTCTCGGTCCCCAGGTCGTCGAGCACGAGCACTTCGGTCGTCCGAACGCTCTCGAACCGCTCGTCGTACTGGATCGGGCTGTTCGGGGCGAACGTCGAGCGCAGGTGATCGAGCAGGTCGGGAACCACGGCGAAGAGCACGTGCGAGCCGAGGCGGATCCGCTCGTTCGCGATCGCCGCCGCGAGGTGGGTCTTGCCGCACCCGCAGCGCCCCTGGAGGACCAGCCAGCCGTGGGGATCGCGGGCGAACTCCAGCGCGATCCGGTACGCGTCGGCGACGCCGGGCACCGATTGATCGAAGTTCGCGAAGCTCCAATCGACAAATGGCTCGAGCGCCGACATGGTTTCGACTTCCTGGGCACGCTGCTCGTCGAGGACCGACTTGAGGCAGTCACACATCATCGCCTTGCCGAACATCGGATGACCCACCGGGAGGTCCTGGCGGATCCAGCCGGCCCCTTTGCAGACCGGGCACTCTGGCTCCGGGCTTGCCACCGGAGCAGTGGGGCTAGGAGCGACGTGCCCGCGGAGCGCGTCGCCCACCCGCTTGATCGTCTTTGCCTTCGACCGCCCAGCGCTCGAGAATCCGTTGAACGTACTTCCAGCTTCGTCGGTTGTAGGCAACGGCCTGTCGAAAGGCTTCTTCAATCCACTCTCCGGGATACCGGCGTTCCGCCTCGGTCAGCTCGTCGACGATCAAGGGCGTGAGCAGGCCAACATTCTGCTCGTACAGATCGAAGATGCTCGATCGCGTCGGTCGATCGGACGTCAGGTCTGGCAGCACCGTCTGTCCGAGCTCCAGCGCCCCGGACTCCAGATCGCCAACTGCCTTACGACCGCTCGCCGTGTTCAAAAAGTAACACTCTTCCGGTGCACTTTTCAAGTAGATAAACCGTCGTAAGACGAGGCGGTCGTTCACCAGCCGATCGAGCGCCGATTGGAGGGCCGACTCGCCCAGCCGCCCGAGGCCCGCGCGAATCGTTCCGTCGGCCTCGAGCTCGCGCCGGGTCATGAATCGCGGATACACCTTCTTGCGGCCAAGTCGCCAGAAAAGATAGAGGACGAGCTTCAGCTCGCCCAGGTCGTCGATCGCGCCGAGCCGGTCGCTGAAAAAGAGGCTCGGAATGACGGTGGCTTGGAGCGGGCCAGCGGGGAAGCCAGAAAAATCCGAGTCAGCCATCCCCGACTCAGTTGTCCGGCTGACGGTAGACTTCGAGATCGGCGAACCGGGTTTGCGACGGGAAGAAGCGTACCGGCACCTGCCCGACCGGTCCGTTTCGGTGTTTGGCCAGGATAACGTCGGCGATGTTCTTGCGATCGGTGTTCGGGTTATAGAGCTCCTCGCGGTGGATGAACATCACGATGTCGGCATCCTGCTCGATGGATCCGCTTTCTCTCAGATCGCTCAGCACCGGGCGATGGTCCTGGCGCGACTCGACGGCGCGGCTGAGCTGACTGAGCGCGATCACCGGCAAGTCCAGCTCGCGGGCCAGCGCCTTGAGGCTACGGGAGATCTCCGACACCTCTTGAACGCGGTTCTCGAGGCCACGCCCCTGCATCAACTGAAGGTAATCGACGACAATCAGCTTCAGGTCGTGCTCGGCCTTGAGCCGCCGAGCCTTCATCCGGAGCTCGGACGTCGAGATCGACGCCGAGTCGTCGATGAAGATCGGCGCGTCGGAGAGGACGCCGAAGGCTTCGCTGATGCGTCGCCACTCGAACTCGTCGATGAAGCCGGTGCGGATGCGCTGCGAGTCGACCGCGGCCTCCATGCAAAGCAATCGTTGGACGAGCTGCTCGGTCGACATCTCCAGGCTGAAAATCGCCGACGCGGCGTTGAAGCGCGTGGCCGCGTTCCGAACGATCGAGAGCGCGAAGCCGGTCTTGCCGACGCCGGGCCGCCCGGCGATGATCAGCAAGTCGGACGCGTGCAGGCCACCGGTCATCTGGTCCAGGTCGTGAAAACCGGACGGGATGCCGACCACTTCGCCCTTGTGCTGGTGCAGGTACTCGATCGTGTCGAAGTACGACCGAAGCGCCTCCCGCAAGGAGGTAAAGTCCTGCGAGACGCGCCGTTGGGACACCTGAAACAGGTACTGCTCGGAGCGATCCAACGCGTCGTCGACGTCCGAGGGGTTTTCGTAGCCAACCGCGGCGATCTGGCCGGCCGCGGCGATCAGGCGCCGCATCAGCGCGCAACGCTCGACGATCCGCGCGTAATACTCGACGTGGGTCGCGGTGGGCACGTCAATCGTCAGCTCGGTCAGGTAGCTCGCGCCGCCCACCGAATCGAGCTGCCCGCGTCGAGCGAGCTCGTCGACCAGGGTGATGAAATCGCCCGGCTCGCGTCGGTCGTACAGGTCGAGCCGCGCCCGGTAGATCGCGCGATGACGGTCGCGATAGAAGTCCTCGGGCTTGAGGAACGACGCGATCTCGCCGACCGCTTCGCTATCGATCAGCAGCGCGCCGAGCACGGCACGCTCCGCCTCGACGTTGGCCGGAACTGACTTCTCGACGAGCGTCACGACCGTCTCCGCGCTTTATTCCTCGGGCTCGACGACAACCGTCACGTCTGGCTCGACTTTCGGGGCGAGGTGAACCGGAACCTTGAACTCGCCAAGGTGACGAATCGGCTCGGCCAGCTCGACGTTCCGTTTCTCGATCGTTTGCCCGAGCTTGCGGCTCAGCTCCTCGGCGATGTCCGCCGAGGTGATCGAGCCAAACAGGCGGTGCTGCTCGCCGACTTTGGCCTTGAAGACCAACTGGGTCTTGCTCAAGGTCGCGGCCAACCCCTTGACCTCGGCCTGCGCTTTGGCGTGTTTCCGCTCGGCGACCTGTTTGTGGGAGGCAGCCTGCTTGACCGCCGTCGTCGTCGCCAGGTGGGCCAATCCGCGCGGGATCAGAAAATTCCGCGCGTAGCCGTCGGCAACGTCTTTGAGCTCGCCGGCGTGCCCGAGGGTGGCGACGTCCTGACTCAGAATAACCTTCACGAATGAATCCTCCGCTGGCTGGGTCCTTCCAGAGGAGACAAGTATACCCCATGGGGAGTCGCGGCGCTATCGAATGGTGACAGCAGTCGATCCTGCCCCCTGCCGGCCGGGTCGAGGGGTAAGGCCCGTCGCGACGCGACGAAGTAGACCGCGGTTAGCTCCCGACCCGCAGCGCCAGCGCCACGCCATCCCGGATCGTCAAAAACGTCGTCGCGAAGCGTGGATCGCCGGCGATCAGCCGGTTCAAGGCATCGGCGGCCCGTCCACCGACCGTGCTCAAAGTGACAGCCTCGCCGCCGTGCAGCACATTGTCGAAAAGAAGCAGTCCGCCAACCGCGACCCGCGCGGCGCAGAGGTCGAATAATCGGCGCAACCCGGCTTCCTCGCCCACTTGACGAACCAGATCCACGAACACGAGATCGAACGCGCCGTCGAGAGTTGGCAGCACGTCGAAGGCATCGCCCTGGATGATTCGCGCGGCGTCGCTCAAGCCAGCCGCCGCGAGATTGCGCTCCGCCTCGGCGTGGCGCGTCGGATCCAGCTCGATTCCGATCAGCGTGCCGCCACGCTCCCGGGCGGCGCGGGCCAGCCAGATCGCCGAATAGCCGGTGGCGCTTCCCACTTCGAGCACCGTTTTTGCCTTGACCATTCGCGCGAAGACGTAGAGCGCCTGTCCCTCGAGCGGTCCGACCATGGGAATGTGATGAGCATGGGCGGCATCTTCAACGGCGCCCAGCGCCGGATCTCGCGCCGGCACGAGATCGGTGACGTAGCTTTCGGCTTTAGGG
>JBOGTX010000100.1:0-4327 GCA_050695695.1 Chloroflexota bacterium | reverse complement strand
CGGAGGTCAGCGTGGCGGGCCCTCATCTTCTCCGCACAGAAGCGGTGGTGCTGCGCCGGCACGACCTCGGCGAAGCCGATCGGATCATCACCCTCTTCACCGCTCACTTTGGAAAACTGCGCGCCGTCGCGAAGGGAGTCCGGCGCCCGACCAGCAAGCTGGGCGGCCACCTGGAGCTATTCACCCGCAGCCAGATCTTGCTCGCGCGCGGTCGCAACCTGGATATCATCACCCAGGTCGAGACGATCGAGTCGTTCCTGGGTTTGCGCGAAGACCTCTGGCGGGCCGGTCAGGCCTACTACGCGGCGGAGCTGCTCGATCGGCTGACCGAGGACCACGCCGAAAACCAGGCCCTCTTCGCCCTCCTGGTGGCGACCCTCGACCGCGTCGCGAACGCCCGGCGTCCGGATCAGGCGGTGCGCCTCTTCGAGGTTCAAGCCCTCGATCTCCTGGGCTACCGACCGGAGATCACGCGCTGCGTCAAGTGCCGGGAGCCCCTTGAGCCCGATCGGACCTCGTTCAGCGTCTCCGACGGCGGAGCGCTCTGTCACGCGTGCCGGAGCTCCAGTCCGTCCAGTCGAGTGCTTTCCCCCAATGCCTTGAAGGTGCTCCGGCGGTATCAAAGTGGTGACTGGCCGACCGTCAGTCGACTGCGCCTCGGAGACGAGCTCGGCGAGGAGCTCGAGCGGCTGCTCCGCGACTACACCCAGTACGTCGCCGAAACGCAGCTCAAGTCGGCGGCGTTCGTCACGATGCTGCGCCAGCAGGGCATCGTGACGGCGTCGGCTAGCCTTGACAGGCACCCGTAGGCTTACTACTATAGAATGGTGTCTCGCGGGTTTCCGGTTCGCGCTCGCTCATTCGGGCAGACCGGGATAGTGTTGGTTCGGCGCGATCGGCCCGGTTTGGAAATGCGCGTCGACGGAAAGGTGTCATGCCAACCCTCCGTCGGATCCTCGGTTACGCTCTGGCGCGTCGCGGCCTCGCCGCCACCGTGCTCGGCACTCACGTCATCCAGATCCTCTTGAGCCTCGTCTTACCCATCTTACTGAAGACCGCGATCGACAGTGGCCTGGAAAACCACGACTTCCACATGCTGGTCGTGGCGGCGGTCGCGACGATCGCCGTGACGATCGTCCGCTCGCTCATCTGGTATACGGTGACCTACAACTACACGAATCTGGCGACGTCGGTGTCCTTCGAGATTCGCGACCGCCTTTACGAGAAGATTCAGCGCAACAGCATGTCGTTCCATTTACGGTCGCACTCCGGAGATCTCTTCGCGCTTTCCTCGACCGACGTGACCGCGGTCGAGAACTTCCTCAATTCGGGCCTGAACCAGGCGATGAACACCTTCGTGCTCTGCACGGCGCTCTTCATCGTGCTGGTTCGCTTGGACGCCTACCTGACCCTGATCGCGCTGCCAACGGTGCCGTTCGTCGCGGCGCTCGCGCTGGTCTACGCGCGGCTCGCCCGAGAGCGATCCCGGCGGATTCAGAACCTCTACGGTCAGGTGGCCACCACGCTGCAGGAAAACCTCACCGGGATGCGCGTCGTCAAAGCCTTCGCCGGGGAAGATCGGGAAACCACCAAGTTCACCGAGAAGGTCGACGACCTGTTCCACGCGTCGATGCGCGCGACGACGCTCAACGCGCTGGTCTTTCCGGCGATGACCTTCGTCACCGCGATTGGCATCGGGCTGGTTCTCTGGTTTGGCGGCCAGCAGGTGATCGACGGCCGCTTGAGCCTGGGCAGCCTGGTCGCGTTCATCGCCTACTTGACGATGCTGGTGAATCCGGTCCGTCAGCTCGGCATCATGATCAATCAGGTCTCGGATGCCATGGCCGGTGGCGAGCGGATTCACCGTATCCTCGATGGCAAGGATGAGATCGAGCCGCTCGACGAACCAACCGCCAAGCCAGAGATGCCGCCGATCCGTGGCGGCATCGAGCTGGAACGCGTGACGTTCAGCTATCACGCTGGCCGGCCGGTCCTCGATCAGGTGAACCTGGTGGTCAACCCCGGCGACGTCGTCGGAATGGTCGGCTTGACCGGGGCCGGGAAGTCTACGCTCACGTCGTTGCTGGCGCGCTTCTACGATCCGGACGCCGGCGAGATTCGGATCGACGGCATCGACCTGCGAAACGTGCGGCTCGACTCGCTGCGTCGGCAGATCGGCGCGGTGTTCCAGGACCCGTTCCTGTTCTCGGCGTCGATCGCGGACAACATTCGCTTCGGCCGGCCGAGCGCGTCCCTGAGCGAGGTCAAGGACGCCGCCAACGCGGCTTGCCTCCACGACTTCATCGAAACCTTGCCGGACGGATACGATACCCCGCTGGGCGAGCGGGGAGTGACCCTCTCGGGCGGCCAGCGCCAGCGATTGTCGTTAGCGCGCGCCCTTTTGATCGAGCCGGCGATTTTGATTCTGGACGATACTACCTCCGCCCTGGATCCGGTGACTGCCGCCGAAGTCTGGCGGCGGATCCAGGCCCGGCGGCGCGATCGGACAACGATCATCATCGCGTCGCGCCTGGCGTCGGTACGCGAGGCCGACCGCATCTTCGTCCTGGACCAGGGCAGGATCGTCGAATCGGGGCGACACGCCGAGCTTGCCGAGCGGACCGGCCTCTACTCACAGCTTTGGCGGCAGCAAGCCTCGCAGGCGGACGACGTCATCGACCACGAGCGCCTGCGGGCGGGGAATGGAGCGGTGGCCAGCCTGGCGCACCACGAAGATCCGGCGATCATTCCGAAGGCTCCGGTGCTGACGAAGGGCGGTAAGCGCGACGTCCTGGCACTGAATACCGAGGACGACATGATCCTGGGCACGGCCTACGATAGCCGCCTGATGGCGCGTCTGGCGATGTTCGCCACGCCATTCAAGGCGCTGCTGGGCGCGACTGGCGCCGCGATGACCGTGTCGTCGCTGATCAGCCTGGCCGGCCCCTTCATCCAGAAGCAAGTCATCGATATTCCATTGGTCAACGGCGACATCCGAGCGCTGCACCTGCTCGTCTTCGCGTTCGTCGGGGCGGCGCTCGTCCAAATGGTCTCGGGCATGGGCTACAACTACCTTTTGAACCGGGCGGCCTACGAAGTCCTGAGGCTTTTGCGCCTGCACCTCTTTCGCCACCTCCAGGCGCTCGACCTGTCCTTTTATGACCGCTACAAGGTTGGGCGTCTGCTTTCCATTATGTCTGGCGACGTCAACGCCATCAGCAATGTTCTGAGCTCTGGTATCTTGCAGTCGCTCGCCGACGTGATCATCCTGGTCGGAATCATCGTGACCATTCTGGCGCTTGACGCGCGCCTGTCGCTGCTGTGCTTCGCCCTCCTGCCACTGATCGGGATCGTCACCCACGTTTTGCGCAGTTATATCCGCAACACGTTTCGGGAGTGGCGCCGCACCTCGTCGATCTTGAATGGCGCGATCGCCGAGGGGATCGCCGGGGCACGGGTGACGCAGTCGTTCTGCCGTCACGCCGAAAACCGCCGACGCTTCGACGGACTGAACCGCGATTTTCGCGGCGCGGTTTTGCGCTCGACCCGAATCAGCGCCGCGTTCGCGCCGACGATGGATCTGATCAGCTCGCTGGCAACTGGCTTGATCCTGATGGTCGGCGGCGCGATGGTTCTGTCGGGGAACCTGACGACGGGCGCCCTGGTGGCGTTCCTCGCCTACATGACCCAGTTCTTCACGCCAATCCGTGATCTGTCCGTCCGCTACAACTCGCTGCAAGCCGCCATGGCGGCATCGGAGCGAATTTTCGCCTTACTCGATACCCAGCCGGCGGTCATGGACGCGCCGGACGCGGTGCCGCTCCCGACGGTCAAGGGGCGGGTCAAATTCGACCACGTCCAATTTGGATACAACCGAGATCGGCTCGTGCTTCACGACCTGACCCTCGACATTCAGCAGGGCGAGCACGTCGCGGTCGTTGGGCCAACCGGGGCCGGCAAGACGTCCTTGATCAGTCTGGCGTGCCGATTTTACGACGTGACCTCCGGGCGCGTCATGGTCGACGACCATTCCGTCGAGGCGGTCACCCAGAAGTCGCTCCGGCGGCAACTGGGGCTGGTCCTGCAGGATCCGTTTCTGTTCTCCGGGACGGTGTCGGAAAATCTCCAGTTCGGGCGCCCAAACGCGACCCGTGCCGAGATGGAGGCGGCGTGTCAGGCCGTCGGGCTTCACGCCTTCATCGCCTCGCTGCCCTTTGGGTACTCGACGGTTCTCTCGGAACGCGGCGCCGATCTGTCGGCGGGGCAACGTCAGCTCCTGTCCTTCGCGCGGGCACTACTCGCGGATCCGCGCATCCTGATCCTGGAC
>JBOGTX010000099.1:0-2274 GCA_050695695.1 Chloroflexota bacterium | reverse complement strand
GCTTCATCTTCTCCTCGAATGGCTCGTCGTCTTCCTCGGTTGGCGCGGCGCCGACGTAGCGGCCCGGCGTGAGCACGTGGCCGTGCTTCCGAATGTCGTCGAGGGTGGCGGCCTGGCAGAAACCGGGCACGTCGTCGTAGTCGCCCGCCTCCCGGTCGCCGCGCCAGGCGTGGTAGGTGCCGGCGATCCTGGCGATGTCCGCGTCGGTCAGCTCGCGGTGCACCCGGTCCACCAGCGAGCCGAGCTTTCGCGCGTCGATGAAGAGCGTCTCGCCGCGGCGGTTGCGAAAACGACCGTTGCGCTTCTGGCGGGCGAGGAACCAGAGGCAGACCGGAATCTGCGTGGAGTAAAAGAGCTGGCCCGGCAGCGCGACCATGCAGTCCACCAGGTCGGCCTCGACGATTGCCTTGCGAATCTCGCCCTCGCCCGACTGGCTGGACGCCATCGATCCGTTGGCGAGGACGAAGCCGGCGAGTCCGGTGGGTGCGAGGTGGTGGATGAAGTGCTGCACCCAGGCGTAGTTGGCGTTGCCCGCGGGCGGCACACCGTGGACCCAGCGCTGGTCGTTCTTCAGCAGATCGCCGCGCCAGTCGCTGTCGTTGAAGGGCGGGTTGGCCAGCACGTAGTCGGCTTTGAGGTCGGGGTGGCGATCGTCGTGGAAGGTGTCGCCGTGGGCGATCTGCGCGTCGATGCCCCGGATAGCCAGATTCATCTTCGCCAGCCGCCAGGTGGTGTAGTTCGACTCCTGGCCGTAGATCGAGATGTCGCCAATCTTGCCGCGGTGGGCCTCGATGAACTTCTCGCTCTGGACGAACATGCCGCCCGAGCCGCAGCAGGGATCGTAGACGCGGCCCTGGTAGGGCGCGAGCATCTCGACCAGCACGCGCACCACGTGTGAGGGCGTGTAGAACTGTCCGCCGCTCTTGCCCTCGGCGCTCGCGAAGCGCGCGAGGAAGTACTCGTACACCCGACCCAGCGTGTCTTTCGCGCGATCGGCGGCGCTCCCCAGGGCGATGTCGCTCACCAGGTTGATCAGCTGACCGAGGCGCTGCTTGTCGAGGCCGGGGCGAGCGAAGTCCTTGGGTAGCACGCCCTTGAGCGACGGATTATCCCGCTCGATCGCGCTCATCGCCTCGTCCACCAGCGTGCCAATAGTCGGCCGGGGGGCGTTGGCCTTGAGGTGCGACCAGCGCGCCTCCTTCGGCACCCAGAAGATACCGACGGCGCGGTACTCGTCCGGGTCCTCGGGGTCGGCGCCCTGGGCGTGCTGGGCGTCGAGCTCCGCGTGCTTGGCCTCGAAGGCGTCGGAGATGTATTTGAGAAAGATCAGTCCGAGGACGACGTGCTTGTACTCGGCGGCGTCCATGTTGTTGCGCAGCGCGTCGGCGGCCGCCCAGAGCTTGGCCTCGAAGCCAAGCTCGCTTCCCGAATGGGTTCGCGTCTTATCCATCTTCCCAGCCATGACACCCAGCCGGCCGGTGAGAGACCCGTGAAGGAGTAGCCTGATCGATTGATCGCCGGTGGGTCTGAGCAGATTGTACGCCGAGCGCTTGCTTCTGGCAACGGGATCGGTCCCGGCGCGGGGACGGGGTAGTCGTCGGTTCGCTGCGCCTCTTCGTACTCATCGACACGCTCGCGCCAGGCCACGTGCCGCGCGGTGAGCTCGCGCGCCGAGGCTTTGTTGATCGCGTCGAGCGGGAGGGCGACGTCGATGAGCTTTTTCTGGTGAGGCGTCACGGTAACTGAATCTCGCAGGTTTTAGCGATGCGGCGGGCCAACGTCCTAAAATCGCTATAGCAATCCCGTACCGCGTAGGCGTGGCCGCCGATTGCACCGTCGGCAGCTTTCAACAGAAACATCGGTTTCCGTGCCTCCTGCGCCAACGGCATCAAGCTACGATAGTGTTTTAGAGTACCGAGGTTCGCTGAATCGTTGGCGACACTCGAAGGTGCGATTCCGCCCGTCTCGCCGAGTACGGATTCCAGGTAGACGCCGGGGATCCGGTTCATCCAACGATCGTACGCCTTCACCGGGCGGTCGAGGCGCACGGCGTGTTGCATCACCACATAGCCGGCTGGTGTCATTGTTCCCGGCGGGATCGACAAATCGCTCAGCGGATTGCGAGCGCGACGGTCGGCCCACTCCTTCCTCCAGCGCCGAAGCGTAGGCCCCAGGTTCTTGAGACCTTGAAGCGAGTAGAGATCGGGCGCGAGTGGGACCACGACGTGTTCGGCCGCGATCAATACCGCGCGGTTAATCGCGCCTAAATTAGGT
>JBOGTX010000098.1:0-3027 GCA_050695695.1 Chloroflexota bacterium | reverse complement strand
GGGCTGGTCGGTCACAACTCCTGCGTCGTGTTTCGCCGGTTCGCCGGGGAGTGACTCCAGGAAGCAATCCCGCGCGGGAGACCAGATCAAGAGTGACGGCCGACGCGGACACGTCCGTCCACGAATGGGCAACGCAGTGTTGTCGTGCCCGGTGGAGTGTGGTAGCTTGATGTACGCGGAAATCGTTGGCTGGGGCTACTGCGTCCCGACCCGAATCATGACCAACTCCGATCTTGAACAGCTCGTCGATACCTCCGACGAGTGGATCCGCAGCCGAACCGGCATCTCCGAACGTCGGATCGCCGGCCCGAAGGAGTCGACGTCTACCCTGGCGACCCGCGCCGCCCTCAACGCGCTGCAGGTCGCCGATTTGAGCCCGAACAAGGTCGATCTGGTCATCGTCGCGACCTCCACCCCCGATTTTCCGATGCCCAGCGTCGCCTCGATCGTCCAGGACAACATCGGCGCATCCAGGGCCGGAGCGTTCGACGTCAACGCGGCGTGCGCGGGTTTCATCTATGCCCTTTCGGTGGCCAGCGGGATGATCGCCGGCGGGCTTCACGATAACGTTCTGGTCATCGGCGCCGATACTCTGAGTCGTCTGGTCGACTGGACGGATCGATCGACCTGTATTCTCTTTGGCGATGGCGCCGGCGCGGTTCTGCTCCGACGCTCCGAATCGCCCACCGGTTTGCGCGCCTGCATCCTCGGATCCGATGGCTCGGGCGTTGGATCTCTCTTCGTTCCGGCCGGCGGAAGTCGCGCTCCGATCACCGCCGAGCAGGTGCTGGCACGCCAGCACTTCATCAAGATGAAGGGCGGCGAAGTCTTCCGATTCGCCGTTCACGCGATTGCCCAGGCGACTCAGCAGGCCGTGGAGTCGGCGGGGATGACGATAGATGACATCGACCTCTTCATTCCCCACCAGGCGAACATTCGGATCATTCAGTCGGCCGCGAAGGCGCTGAAGATCCCGACCGAGAAGGTGTTTTCCAACGTCAGCCGCTATGGCAATACCTCGACGGCGTCGATCCCGATCGCCCTGTGCGAAGCGATCGAAGCCGGCAAGGTGACGGTCGGCTCGAACCTGGCACTGGTTGGCTTCGGCGCGGGTCTCGCCTGGGGCGCGGCGATCGTCCAATGGGGTGTCGACGCGACGCCGATGCCGTTTGCCTGGTGGAAGTCGATGGTCCGAAACATTCACAGTCATGAGGCGGTCGTTCGATCGTTCGCCTTGCGGACGCAACGGCGACTCGACGCGCTTCGCCGGGTGAACGGCGTCCACGGAATCTAGAAAATCAATCGGCCGCGGTGTCGAATCTCCCTCTCGTGTGTTATAACTAGAGAAAATACGGTCTATCATGGACTCGATCGTCGGACGAGGAGACGAGCTCTTGCCCCAGCCATCGCCAGTCGTGTTGATCACCGGAGCCTCGCGGGGAATCGGGCGCGCGATCGCGCTCCGCTTCGCCCAGGAGGGCGCCCGGATCGGCATCAACTACCTCAACAACGTGGAAGCGGCGGAGGCCACCGCCGACGACGTATCTCGCCTGGGGGCGGAGCCGTTCCTCCTGCCGGGCGACGTGAGCGATCCGGGAACGGTCGCCGCGGCGCTCGATGCCCTCAGTCAACGCTGGGGGCGCATCGACGTTCTGGTGAATAACGCCGGCATCGTCCGCGACACTCTGATCCTGCGCATGAGCGACGACGACTGGGACTCGGTGCTGCGCACCAATCTACGGGGCGCCTTCCTATGCACCAGGGCCGTGCTCCGACCGATGCTCCGCCAGCGAGCCGGGCGAATCATCAACGTCGCGTCGGTCTCTGGCCTTCGGGGCAACGCCGGTCAGGCAAACTACGCGGCGAGCAAGGCCGCGCTGATCGGCTTGACGAAGTCGGTCGCGCGCGAGGTCGCCAGCCGGGGGATCACGGTCAACGCGGTCGCCCCCGGCCTGATTGAAACCGATATCACCACGAACATGCCCGAGAAAGCGCGGGCGGCATTGATCGAACAGATTCCCCTGGGAAGAATGGGAACGATCGACGAAGTGGCCAACGTCGTCTCGTTTCTCGCGTCCGACCAGGCTAGCTACTTGACCGGCCAGGCCATCGTCGTCGACGGTGGCCTGGCGATGTGAGTCGCGGTAGGAAGATCGGTATCAGGAGAAGGTGGGGAATGCAGGCACCGGGAGAACATCATCGCGGTATCGCCTTCGTGTTTCCCGGCCAGGGCTCGCAGCACGTCGGAATGGGACGTGGTCTGGTCGAGCACTCGCCGGCCGCGCGAGCCGTCTTTGCCCAGGCCGACGATACGCTCGGTTTCTCTCTCAGCAAGCTGTGCTTCGAAGGTCCCGACGACACGCTTCGCGACACGATCAACGCCCAGCCGGCCATCCTGACCATGAGCATCGCGTGCCTCGAGGCGCTGCGGGAAAAGCTCGGGGCGGCGGAGCAGATCGTTCGGCCGCGCCTCGTCGCCGGCCACAGCCTCGGCGAATACAGCGCGCTGGTCGCGGCCGACGTTCTCGACTTTTCGACGGCTGTGAAGCTGGTCCGCGAGCGTGGTCGCCTGATGAAAGAGTCGGGGGAATCGACTCCCGGCGGAATGGCCGCGGTGATTGGCCTCAAGCCAGACATTCTGGAGGAAGTCTGCCGGCAGGCACGCGAGAAGGGCATCGTCTGCGCGGCGAACTACAATACGCCCACCCAGACGGTCATCTCTGGCGAGCTAGCGGCGTTGTCGGCGGCGATCGAGCTGGCGGTCGCGAATGGCGCCCAGCGCGTGATTCGCCTGGCGGTCAGCATCGCCGCGCACTCCCCATTGATGCAGCGCGCGTCGGATCAGTTTAGCGAGGTCATCGGCCTCTTGCGCTGGCAGGACGCGTACATCCCGATCGTGAGCGACATTTCCGCGCGCGTGCTGGTCTCCGCCGACGAGATTCGGACCGAGCTGTCACGCCAGCTCTATTCCTCGGTTCGCTGGCCCGATGCGGTGCGCCAGATGCTCGGAGCGGGCGTGACGACCTT
>JBOGTX010000097.1:0-8591 GCA_050695695.1 Chloroflexota bacterium | reverse complement strand
ATTGTACTCCGAATTCCCCCTGGATTCATTTGACGCCTGCCGAGCGATCGGGTATGGTGACTGGCGTTGAGACGCACTGCTCGAGCGAGGTCATCCATGCACGTTCTCCTCGTCACCATCCAGATTCAGCCGGAGCACCGCGCCGCTTTCCTGGAATCGATGCTCGACGACGCCCGCGGCTCGGTCGCCGACGAGCCCGGTTGCCTGCGCTTCGACGTGCTCCAGGACTCGAGAGACCCGAACCTGATCTACCTGTACGAAGCCTACCGCGACGAGGCGGCGTTCCAGGAGCACCTGAAGGCGCCGCACTTCATTCGCTGGCGCGAGACGGTGAAGGATTGGTACGCGGCGCCAACCCGAGTCAGCAACGGGGTCAGCATCTTCCCGCCCGACCGGGCCTGGGTCAAGCCGCCGATCGGGAATGGCTGACCGGCCGACGCCGCCGGTCCGGATCGTCGTCGGCGTTGGCGCGATCGTCACCCGCGGCGAGCGCGTCCTGCTGGCGCGCCGCGGGCATGCCCCGGCCGAGGGCGCCTGGAGCATCCCCGGCGGGCGGGTCGAGCTCGGGGAGACCCTGCCCGAGGCGTTGCGCCGCGAGATTCAAGAAGAGTGCTGCCTCGACGTGACGGTGGGCGACGTGGCGATCGTGCTGGACCGGATCACCCGGCGGCCCGATGGCGCGCTCGTCTCGCACTACCTGATCGTCGATTTCTGGGCGACCGCGGCGAGCGGCCAGGCCCGGGCCAGCTCCGACGCGGCCGCTGTCGGCTGGTTCACCCTTGACGAGATCCGCCAGCTTCCCACGACGACCAACCTGGCGAGCTACCTGGAAGAGGCTCTCCGTCGCCGTGCCGATGGCACACCGGGTTGTCTGATCGTCAACGATGAGAGTATCTTGTAGTTGACGGATAATGTAGGGCATCGTGCCGATACGTGTGCTGGACCCCGAGGTTGCCCAGCGGATTGCCGCCGGCGAGGTCGTCGAGCGACCATCCTCGGCGGTCAAGGAGCTGGTCGAGAACGCGCTGGACGCCGGCGCCAGTCAGGTTCAGGTCGAGATTCGCTCCGGCGGGCTCGGGCTGATCCGGGTGGCCGACGATGGCGCGGGCATTCCCGCCGCCGAGGCCGAGCTCGCGTTCCAGCGCCACGCGACGAGCAAGCTGAGCCAGGTCGCTGACCTCGCCTCGATTCACACCCTCGGCTTTCGCGGCGAAGCCCTCGCCAGCATCGCCGCGGTCTCCCAGATCGTTCTCTATACTCGCCACCAATCCGAGGAGCTGGGCGTCTCGCTCACCCTCGAAGCTGGCCAGGTCGTCGAGCGCAAGCCCTGGGCCGGCGCCAGCGGGACCGCGATCCTCGTCCGCAACCTGTTCTTCAACGTGCCGGCCCGCCTGAAGTTCCTGCGCACGGCGACCAGCGAAGCCGGCCAGATCGGCCACGTCGTCGAGCAGTTCGCGCTCGGTCACCCGGAAACCCGCTTTCGTTTCGTCAATGACGGTCGGCGGGTTCTCGAAGCGCCGGGCTCGGGCGACCTGCGCGACGCGGCTCGCCAGGTCTACGGGGCCGAGATCGCCGACGCGATGGTCGCGATCGACGAAACCTCGGAAACGTCCCACGCGCGGATCTGGGGACTGATCGGCACGCCCGCCCTGACCCGCGCCAATCGATCGGGGCTGTCGTTTTTCGTCAACCGCCGGTGGATCAACAACCTCTCGCTTGGCTACGCGGTCGAGGAAGCCTACCGACCGGCGCTGCTGCCCGGCCGTCACCCGATCGTCGCCCTGCACCTCGAGCTCCCGCCGAGCGACGTCGATTGCAACGTCCACCCGACCAAGGCCGACGTGCGGATCGCCAACGACCGCCTGGTCTACTCCGCCGCCCACCGCGCGGTGCGCGCCGTCTTGCTGGAAGCGGCGCCCCTGCCCGAGGTCGGTGCGCCGCTCGCCCCGGCCGCCTGGCCGGGCGCCGGAGACTGGCTCGAGCAGCTGCTCGCCCCAGCACCAGCCCGGGACGTGGCCTCACCCCCTCGCCCCCTCTCCACCGGAGGTGGAGAGGGGGAACCCGGAGACGCGCCAGGCGTGTCCGTACCTTCTCCCCTCGCCATCTCCGATGGAGAGGGGCGGGGGGGTGAGGCCAC
This sequence comes from Chloroflexota bacterium, assembly GCA_050695695.1. Taxonomy (GTDB): domain Bacteria; phylum Chloroflexota; class UBA6077; order FW602-bin22; family CADDYW01; genus JAJPKB01. The sequence continues at coordinate 6,454 of JBOGTX010000097.1, read as the reverse complement.
GCCCTTCCGACCGACCACCCTGCGGCCGATCGGCCAGGTCCAGAACACCTACATCGTCGCCGAGGGGGCCGGGGGCGTGTATTTCATCGATCAGCACACCGCCCACGAGCGGGTTCTCTACGAGGAGATCGTCGCCCAGCGGGCCGCGCCGGACGCGCCGTCGCAGGCGCTGCTCGCCCCGCTCGTCGTCCCGCTCAGCGCTGCCCAGCGGGCGGCGCTGGCGGAACGGGGCGACGCGCTCGTCCGGCTCGGCTTCCGCCTCGACGAGTTCGGCCCGGACGCCTACGTCTTGCGGGCGGTGCCGCCGCGCCTCGCCCGGGCCGACCTCGCGCGTGCCCTGCGCGAAGCGGCCGACGTGCTGGCCGGCGATGCCGTCGCGTCCGACGGCACCGACCGCCTCTGCGCCACCCTGGCCTGCCATTCGGCGGTTCGGGCCGGCGATCCCCTCACCATGGAGGAGATCGCCAGGCTGCTGGCCCGGCTCGAAGCGACCGACGTCAGCCGCTACTGCCCGCACGGCCGCCCGGTCGTCATCCAGCTCTCGGTGACCCAGCTCGAGCGCGACTTCCACCGCCGCTAGAACGACACTCCCAGCTCGTTCACCACGTTGAGCGCGCCGGGCACGCCCCAGGCGTCGTTGGCGGCCTGCTGGGCCTGGTAGTAGGTCGGCACGGTGCCGCGCAGGTAGACCGTTCCGTTCACCGCGCTCACGTTGACGTTGCCGGCATCGATCGTCGGATCGGTTGTCAGCGCGTTGCGCACGTCGGTGGTGATCTCGGCGTCGGAGCGTCGGAAGGGCGGCACGACGGTGATGTTGTTCACCACGTCCACCACCCCCGGCGCGGTCCAGGTGTCGTCGGCCGCGTCGGACTTCTGGGCATAGGTGCTCACGGTGCCCGAGAGCGTGACCACCCCGGCGACGACCGATGCCTGGATCTGGCCCGGATTGGCGATCCGAACGTCGCGGGCCAGGTTCGCCCGCACCGTGTTCGCGATCTCCTGGTCGGTCCAGGGCGCGACCAGCGTCACGACGAGGTCGTTGACGACGCTCCGCACGCCTTTGATCCGCCGGGCGTCTTCGCCGGCGGTGATCTTCTGGAAGTAGGTCGGAACTGTCCCGAAGAGGTGAACGACGCCGTTGTTCACGTCCACGGTGGCGTTCGTCGAGTCGATCCGCACGTCGTGGCGCAGCTCGTCCAGGACGTCCTGACGGACCTGGGTATCGCTGAAAGTCGTTGCCATCGTATCCCTCCCACCCGTTGGATTCAGGAGAAAGGTGCCCCGGCGCAACATACGTACCAGAATCGGGGCGCCTGTGGTACACTTTGCCCAAAGCTGACGACGGTGAAGTGGAGGCTTCGCTTCCCGTTCAGGAGGACATCCCCGTGGCCACTTTCGACCCCCGGCACAACAGTCGGACGATCCTCGAGGGGCGCGATCGGGCGCCGGCTCGCGCGATGCTCAAGGCGGTAGGCTTTACCGACGACGACCTTTCCCGCCCACTCGTCGGCGTCGCCCACAGTTGGATCGAGTATGGTCCCTGCAACTATCACCTGCGGGACCTCGCCGTCCACATCAAAGACGGAATTCGCGCGGCTGGTGGCACGCCGATCGAGATCAACACGATCTCGATCAGCGATGGCATCACCATGGGAACCGAGGCGATGAAGGCATCGCTGATCAGCCGCGAAGTCATCGCCGACTCGATCGAGCTGGTGAGCCGAGGCGAGGGCCTCGACGCGCTGGTCGTCCTGGTGGGCTGCGACAAGACGATTCCGGCCGGCGCGATGGCGCTGCTGCGGCTGAACCTGCCCGGCCTGGCGCTCTACGGCGGCTCGATCATGCCGGGCCACTATTGTGGGCGCGACCTGACGATCATGGAGGTCTTCGAGGCGGTGGGCGCCCACGCCGCCGGCAAGATCGACGACGATGAGCTCCGTCAGATCGAGAACCTCGCCTGCCCGGGGGCCGGCGCCTGTGGTGGCCAGTACACCGCCAATACGATGGCCATGGCGCTCGAGTTCATGGGTCTCGCCCCGCTGGGCAGCGGCAGCGTGCCCGCGGTCGATCCTGGCAAGGCCGAGGTGGCGAAGCGCTGCGGCGGCCTGGTGATGGACCTGCTGCGCCGGGGCGTTCGCCCGCGCGACGTCGTCACCCGCGGGTCGCTGGAGAACGCCCTGGCCGGCGTCGCGGCCTCCGGCGGCTCGACCAACGCCGTGCTACACCTGCTGGCCATCGCCCACGAGGCCGGCCTCGACCTGTCGATCGACGACTTCAATCCGGTGAACGAGCGCACCCCGATTCTGGTGGACCTGCGGCCGGGCGGCCGCTACGTCGCCACCGACCTGCACGTGGCCGGCGGCATTCAGCTCGTCGCCCAGCGCCTGCTCGAAGGTGGCTACCTCGACGGCAGCCAGCGGACGGTCACCGGCCAAACCATCGCCGAGGAGGCCGCGCGCGCCGTCGAGACGCCCGGCCAGAAGGTGGTGCGTCCCCTGTCCGAGCCCTTGAAGCCGGTTGGCGGATTGGCGATCCTGAGGGGTAACCTGGCGCCGGAAGGGTGCGTCGTCAAGCTGGCCGGCCACGACCGCACCTACCATCGCGGTCCGGCTCGGCTCTTCGATCGCGAAGAGGACGCGATGGCCGCGGTGACCGGCGGCAAGATCCAACCCGGCGACGTCGTGATTATCCGCTACGAAGGGCCGCGGGGCGGACCGGGCATGCGCGAGATGCTCGGGGTGACCGGCGCGATCGTCGGCGCCGGGCTGAGCGACAGCGTCGCGCTGATCACCGACGGCCGCTTCAGCGGCGCCACCCACGGCTTCATGGTCGCGCACGTCGCGCCCGAGGCGGCGCGGGGCGGCCCGCTCGCCGCGGTGCGCGAGGGAGATTCCGTCGTCGTCGACGCCAACCGGCGCCGGCTGGACGTCGATCTCTCGGACGCCGAGATCGCCGACCGCCTGGTGGGCTGGCGGCCGCCCGCGCCGCGCTACACCAGCGGCGTCTTCGCCAAGTACGCCGCGCTCGTCACCTCCGCCTCGCGCGGAGCAGTCACGACCGCGAGCGGAGAGTAATGGAATCCATTCAGCATCCACATCCCGAGGAGTTCGCCGTACCGGCTCCGGTGGACGTCACGACCGACGTCTCGGCCGAAGAGCACCGCCGGGTCCAGATCCAGGTGCCGGCCCGCCACAACGCGACGCTCCAGGCGATTCTCGAGCGGGTCAACGCCGACGATGACCTCTACGCCATCTGGCGCTGCGCCAACGTCAACGCCGTCGATCGCCTGGGGATGAGCGATCACGGACCGGTCCACGTGCAGATCGTCGCCAACATTGGCCTGCGCCTCTTTCGTCTGTTGATCCACCGCGAGATCGTGCCGAGCGCCGTGCGGGACTACCGGCTCAGCGTCGAGGACAGCGAGATTATCGTCGTTCTCGCCTGCCTGCTGCACGACGTGGGCATGTCGATCCACCGCGACGACCACGAGCGCTACAGCCTGGCCATCGCCGAGGATAAGCTGCGGGAGCTGCTGGGCGACTTCTACCCGCCAGCCACCCGGCGGGTGATGATCTCGGAAATCCTCCACGCGATCATCGCGCACCGCGCCGATGGTCACCCGCTCACCGTCGAGGCGGGTATCGTTCGGGTCGCCGACGCGCTGGACATGGCCAAGGGGCGCTCGCGCATTCCGTTCCAGGCCGGTAAGGTGAACATCCACTCGGTTTCCGCCGCCGCGGTCGATCGGGTCCGGATCGGACCGGGCGACGCGCTTCCGATTCGGATCGCGATCGAGCTGAACAACTCGGCCGGTATCTTTCAGCTCGATGGGCTCTTGAAGGAGAAGCTGCATGGCTCAGGGCTCGAGCCCTACGTCGAAGTGCTGGCGACGACCGAGGGCGAGGCGGAAAAGCGGCTGATCACCGAGGTCCGGCTGGGCCAATAGGGTCGGACCCGTTCGCGCCCGGCGCGACGACCCGCACGCAGTCGTGAGTGACTTTCGCCAGGTACATCGCGTTGTCGGCGTCGCGGATCAACGACTCGGCCGAGAGGCTGGGCGCTTCGGCCGAGGTCGCGCCGATGCTCAGCGTCACCATCGACATCCCCGGGAGATCGTCGAACTGGAGCGCGTGCACCGACTGGCGCAGCTTCTCGGCGATCGCCGCCAGACCGGAGACCGTCGTGCCCGGCAAGATCACCGTGAACTCTTCGCCGCCGTAGCGCGCCACCAGATCGGTTTGGCGCACCCCGACCGAGAGGCACCGGGCGATCGCCTCGAGGACCCGGTCGCCGACCTGGTGCCCGTGGCGGTCGTTGAAGTCCTTGAAGCGGTCGACGTCGATCAACAGCAACCCGACCGGATAGCCGAGTCGGCGGGCGCGGGCGATCTCTTCGTCCAGCACCTTTTCGAAGCGGCGGCGGTTGGCGATGCCGGTCAGGCTGTCGGTCACGGTGAGCTGCGCGGCCTCGGCGTACAGCCGAACGTTCTCCAGCGCGATGCCGATCGCGTCGACGAAGTCGCGCATCAGCTCGCGCTCGAGGACGGCGATCTCGGTCACCGGCTTCGCCAGGACGAAGAGAAACGTGCCAACTTGCTTGCCCTGGGCGCGCACCGGCATCGCCACGCCGCTGGCCATCCCCACCATCACCTCGACGCCTTCGGCGATGTCTCGCCCGAGAGTTGGCGACACGAAATCCGCGAGGTGAACCGCCTCCTGGGGAATGCCGGTCAGGGCAACCTTTTGCAGGAGGTTCGTCGGGAGATCGAAGGACGAGCCGTAGTTCTGGAGCGGGCGATCGAGGAGGGTGGCCGCGGCCCGGGTCACTGGAACGTCGGTCATCGCGTGGACCCGCATCGAGCGCGTCTCGGGGTCGACCGAACAGAGCAGTCCGCCGATGAACCCCGAGTCGGTGCCGAACACCTCCGGCACCGCGTCGGCGATGCGCTGGGCCAGCCCGGAGATCTCGACGGTGTTCACCAGGATCGTCGTCAGGTGGCGGAGCGCCGACAACTGGCGCGCGTGCTGGCGCAGGTCGGCCTCGATCCTTCGGGTGTGGAAGAGCGTGCGAACCCTCGCCAGCAGCTCCTCGGCGTCGAACGGCTTGGCAAGGTAATCGTCGGCGCCGGCCTTCAGACCAAGCGCCCGGTCGGTGGCGCTGCCCCGCGCGCTCAGCAAAATGATCGGATGGCGCGCCAGCTCGGGCGTCGCGCGGACCAGCCGGCAGAGCTCGAGCGCGTTGCCGTCGGGCAGGATGACGTCGAGCACGGTCAGATCGGCGGCGCGAATCTTTCGCAGCGCCTCGGCCAGAGTGCCGGCGTGGTCCACCTGATAGCCCTGGATCTCCAGCAGGCCGCGCAGCACCTCGGCAATCCCCGGGTTGTCCTCGACGACGAGGATCCGCCCGCTCTCGCGGGCGCGTTCTAGGTTTATCACATCTCACACTATATCGGTATTCCGCCTCATCCGACAGAGGAGAGGAGTACTATTCTCATCGATTGACCTCAGATCAGGTGCAGCGCCGCGTACACCAGGTACAGGAGCATCAGGCACCCGCCTTCGACCCGACCGATCCGGCCGCGGGCGAGGAACAGGGTTGCCAGCCAGGTCGCGGCGACCAGGAACGGCCAATCCAGGCGCCAGATCCGGGGATCGACCGCGACCGGCGCGATCAGCGCGATCAACCCAAGGTTGAAAAGCACGAAGTAGAGCAGCGTTCCGACCAGATTGCCGGCGCTGACCTCCGGATGGCCTTCCCGGGTGGGAACTGCCTGGCGCGCCACCTCTTCCAGCTCGATCGCCGCCGGGGTGATCACCATACCCATCAGCAGGGCCGGCACCCCGAGCGTGGCGACGATTCGGCTGGCGCCGGTCGCCACCAACTCACCGCCCACGCCCACCGTGACCAGCCCTAGAACGGTCAGGCCCAGCGCCTGCCGCCAGTCGGGCTTCTCGGAGGCCGCCTCGCGCACCTCGTCGCTCTCCAGGAAAGCGTGGCCGCGCGACGCGACGACCAGGTAGGCCATGGCGGCGGCGAAGAGGACCAGCAAGATGGCGCCGGCCAGCCGACTCGTCGTCGGGCCGAAGACCGCCAGGCCAGAAAACAGCGGGGCGAGCGCCAGAACGACGAGAAAGCCGGTTGGCAGCCGCACCCGCATCGGATACAGCACCGCCCCGAGCCCGAGCGCCACGCACACCAGGAAGGTGGCGCCGCCGAAGACCGTGCCGAGGGCGATCGGCGCGCCGCCGCGGAACGCCGCGGCCAGGCCCACCGCGACGTTCTCGGCCTCGAGGCCCGAGAGCACCGCGCCCACCGCGAAGGTCGAGAGCGCGGTCAGTCGGGCCAGCCCAACCAGCCCTTCCAGCAGCCGTTCGGTGGCCCAGATCGCCAACACCGCGCCCGCCACGAAGAGCGCCACCGCGACCAGCACGTCGAGCACGCCGGAGACCTCCCA
>JBOGTX010000096.1:0-6093 GCA_050695695.1 Chloroflexota bacterium | reverse complement strand
TCCCAATGGTAGGGAAACTCGGCTCGCCAGCGATTGGGCGTGGCCGACTCGGGGTCGTTCGAACGCGGGACCCCAAGCTGACGACCTGGCTCGCTCATAAGACCCACGCCTCCTCGCGTTCTTCGGTCTGGTCTCCGATCTCCCGCCGGGCCTCCCTGAGCAGCGCGATCACGTCCAGCTTCGGCTCGCCGGACGGAAGCACGACATAGTTGCGCGTTCGCACCTCCTGCGTGCCGAAGACGGTCTGATTCACGGCGTGTCCTTTTCGCTGGTTCACGAATTCCTCGTAGGTCCCGTACCAGATCGCCTGGGTTGGGCAGGCCTGGGTACACCAGGGCTGCAATCCCTGTGACGTTCGATCGAAGCACAGATTGCACTTTTTCATCAGGCGCGCTTCGACGTCGAACTTTGGCACGCCGAACGGGCAGGCGTACACGCAATTGCGACAGCCGATGCACCGCGACGGATCGGCCTGCTGGACGACCCCCTCGGGCGTGATCAGGATCGCCAGCACCGGGCAGACCTGGGCGCAGGGGGCGACCGGGTCCGTGCAGTGCATGCAAAGCGTTGGCTGGGTGGCGACGGTCGTGCCGCGTTCGATGAAGTCGACCATGATCATGCTCTCGCCCTTGTGCGAGTCGCACTCGCGGCAGGCGGCTTCACAGGCTCGGCAGCCAATGCACCGCGACGGGTCGGTAAAGACGGTCTTAATCGCCAATCACTGCTCCTTCCCGGGTCGAGTCTCGCGGATCCCGAGCTGTTCCGGCGTCTTGGTTTCTCCCACGGTGTACGGGAACATTTTTGGCGCGTCTTCCGCGGTCAGGTTTTCGACCGGTGGCGCGCCGTCCGCCGATGGCGGCGCGTCGGCCCGCTCGATCGTGGCCGCGCACACTTTGTATTCCGGAATCTTCACGTCGGGCTCGACCGCCGGATTGGTGAGCTGGTTGACGGCGTGCCGGTGGCCGTAGTGAAACGGAATGAAGAGCACGTCCGGTCGGATGGTCTTCGTCACCAGCGCCTTGAGGACCATCGCGCTCCGGAGCGTGCGGACCCGGACCAGGTCGTCGGTCTTGATCCCCAGCGGCTCCGCCGCCCGCGGATGGATCTCCACCCAGGGCTCCGGGGCCTGGCTGTTCAAGAAGCCGAGGCGGCGGGTCTGGTTGCCACTCAAATACTGGTAGACGACCCGACCGGTCGTCAGGCGGAACGGGTAGTCGCCCCCGGGCTCCTCGGCGGGCGCCTGATACGGGATCGCAAACATGCGCGCTTTTCCATCCGGATGGGCGAACTGCTCGGTGAAAAGCCGCGGCGTGCCCGGGTGGTCGAGCGAAGGGCAGGGCCAGAAAACTCCCTGCTGCGCGTCGATCTTTTCGTAGGTGATGCCATAATAGTCGGCAACTCCCCCTTTCGAGGCGACGCGCAGCTCATCCCAGATTTCTCGAATCGAACGGAACGGAAAGTATCGCTCGCGGCCGAGCCGTCGCGCCAGATCGACGACGATCTCCCAGTCCCGTCGCGCCTCGCCGGGTGGCTCCGACGCCTGGTTGATCTTGATGACCCGCCCTTCGAGGTTGGTGGTCGTCCCCTCGTCCTCGCACCAGACCGCGGCCGGAAGCACGACGTCGGCAAGCTCGGCCGTCTCGGACATGAAGAAATCGACCACGATGAGCGGGTCGAGATTCGCGATCGCCCGTTCGACGACCTGATTATCCGGAAGCGAAACCATCAGGTTCGAGCACATGACCAGACAGCTCTTGATCTCTCCATCCGCCATCAGGTGAACCATCTCGGTCGCCGCCGCGCCCTCCCAGGGCAGCTCGTCGACCGGGATGCCCCAGACTCCGGCGACGTATTCACGATCCGCGGGAACGTCGATGTGCCGGTAGCCGGGAAGCTGGGCCGCCTTCTGGCCAACCTCGCGTCCGCCCTGGCCGTTTCCCTGGCCGGTGAGCATCGTCGTGCCACCGCCGGGCTTCCCGACCTGGCCACGCGCCAGGGCAAGGTTAATACAGGCGAGACAGTTATTGACCCCGTGGGTGCTGTGCTCGATGCCGCGCGCGTGCAAGATGAGCGAGGGATCGGTCTGGCCGTAAAGGCGCGCCGCCGCGACCACTCGCTCGGCCGGGACGCCGGAGATCCGCTCGGCAACGTCCGGCGTAAACTCCTCGACTGATTGACGCACCGTGTCCCAGCCGACCGTTCGCGCCGCGACGTATTCCTCGTCGACCAGGCCGTCGTGGATGACCTGGCGCAACATCGCGTTGAGGACCGCGACGTCGGTTCCGGGGCGAACCGGGAGCCAGAGGTCCGCGGTTCGAGCGACCGGCGTCTGTCGCGGGTCCATCACGATCAGTCGGGCCCCGTTGTCGCGCGCCCGCCAGATCCACTTCATCAAGATCGGGAAGCACTCGGCGGTGTTCGAGCCGACGACCAGGATACACCTGGCGAGCTCGACGTACGGCATCGGAATCGGGCACCGATCGAGGCCGAACGCCCGCGCGTAGGCGGCGGCCGAAGAGGACATGCAGAGTCGGCCGTTGTAATCGACGTGGCGCGTTCTCAGTCCGACCCGGGCGAACTTGCCCATCAAGTAGCATTTTTCGTTCGTCATCGATGAGCCGCTGTAGATCGCGACGGCGTCGCGACCGTGCTGCGCCTGGATCTCCTGCCAGCGACGCGCGACGTAGTCGAGCGCCTCGTCCCAGGAGGCGCGTTCCAGCCGCCCACCCTTGCCACCGCGCCGAAGCATCGGATAGGTGAGCCGATCGGGGTGACTCGCCTGCTGGTAGGCGACGACCCCCTTCGGGCAGAGCGACCCGCGGTTATGCGGAAAGTCGCGAGGCTCGACCCCGATCACCTTTCCGTCGGCGACCTTGAGGAACATTCCACACTGCACACCGCAGAACGCGCAGTGGGTCGGAACGAGCGCGTCGGCGATCCGGTCGGCGCCCGACCAACCTGGCGCGGGCGGCCCAACCGACTGAAAGTCGTAGTTGAAGGCGCGATCGGGTTGGAAGAAGTCTTTGTTGACGCTCATCGGCTAACGCTCATTTAGAGGAATCGCTTTCCCATCAAGTGGTAGTACGCCTCACCGCGGAGCACGCGCTTGCAGGTTGGGCAGTAATCCTGGAGCGAGCCGCGATCGTCGCCCAGGTCATAGGTCTGACGCAGCTCGACCAGTGTCGCCTTGAGATCGTCGATGAACTGCCGGGACGGGAGCTCGACTCCGCAGCGCCGGCACCGTCCGATCCCTGGCCGCTCGCCGGTGCGCTCGATGTCCTGGTTCACCGTCTGGTAGAGGGTTACCCCGATGCTGGCCGGGCGCTCGACGATGTGGAAGAACTTTCCGAAGGGAATCGAGATCAGCCAACCTACGACCACGACCTCGTGGGTCAAGGCGATGAAGGAGTAATACTTGCCGGACCAGAAGTCCGACGACGCGCTCAGCGCCAGGCCGGTGACCGCGATGGCGAGCAACAGCACGAGCGGCACCAGATCGAAGCCGAATCGCTGGGTCGTGAGCAGGCCAAGGTCGCTCACCCGGCGTCCGAACGCGATGGCGAGCCCGAACAGCAGGATCACCGCGCTAAAGTCGAGGGCGTGGAAGATCACGAAGCTGAGCGCGGTATCCAGATAGAAGTTCAACACCGGGAAACCGAAAAACCACGCCCAGTAGTGCCCGAGCGACGCCATGGTGAAGTGGATCCAGCCGAAAGTGAGCGGGAAGGTGATCATGCACGAGAGCACCACGCCCCAGAAGATGCACATGTGCATGACCCAGCGACGGACGCCGCGCTTGAGGATGAAGGTCTGCCCGAAGATGTCGCGCCACCAGGCGATCGGAATGAAGCCGGTGTAGGCGCGAAAGTTCCGCCAGGAGAGGAAATTCGTCCAGCCGGCCTTGAAGTAGCGCCAGGTCGGGGGACGGGTGATCCAGAGGGTGTAGCGATAGGTGACCGCGGCGGTCGCGAAGACGGTGCCAACCGCGTAGCCGATCAGCGCGGAATCGAAGTCGGCGAAACCGCGTGAGCCGACGTCCATCAGCGCGATCAGCACCACCGCGGCGACGACCGCGAGCGCCGCCGCGGGAATCTCACGACGAGACATGTGAACCTCACCGGCGCGGCCGGCCTCGGGGCGCGCGGCCGGGGATTGTCGTGACCCCGACCCGCCGTATTCTAGCACATGATCGGAGCCCGTCATTGCGCCAGCGCAAAGACGGCGAGGGGGGTGGGGTTTCGGTTCTTCGCCGATCAGGCAGAGGGAGGATGAAGCGATGCTGACGGATCGGGCGCCAGTTCGACCGATCGCCGGAACGCCCGACAGTTGTCGGCCAGACCGGGTCCGAGCTGAAACAGGCCGCCTCCGATCAAGAGGATCACGTCGGTGCCGTAGAATCCCAGGAGCTCGGGCACCCGGTCCAGCGTCATGCCGCCCGCCGGAACCGGGAAGATCGGCTTGATCGCGCCCATCGAGGCCGTGGTGCCAGCAACGATCACCCGACAGTCCTCGCGGGTGAGGGAGAACCGTCCTCCGAAGCTAGGAAAGATGCTCGCATCGGCTCCGGCCAGCCGCGCGAGCTGCCCGAAGAGAAAATATGGCGAAGCGCCATGGTCGGGGGCGACGATATAGCTTCCCTGAAACGCCGGGTGACTGAGAATCGGGAGTGCGATCTCGTCGTCGCGCGCCAGCCGCTCCATGACTCCAAGGCCGGCCAATCCCGGCGCGATGAGCAATCCGCCCGCCCCGGCGGCCTTCGCTTGCCGCGCCCGACGCGCGACTTCGTCACCCGAGGCGGTGACGTTGGGAACGTAGCTGGAATGCTCGCCGGTCTCCCGATTGGCTCGGGCAACCGCGTCGGAACAGCGCTTGACGCGTTCCTCGAAGGGCGCGAACGGCTGGTTGGCCAGGCCGTGATCGTCCTTGATCAGATCGATCCCGCCCCGCGCCATCTGATAGGCGAGGTCGGCCAGCGCGGTCGCCGGCAGACCGACCGGCTTTAACGCCGAGCAGAGGAGCGGGCGCCCGTGGGCGCCAATCCGGGCCCGCAGACCCTGGCGGCCAAAGCGCGGTCCCGGGAACGCGTCGGCGAGCGCCTCCGGAACCTCGATCTTCTCCACCCGCACGCCAGGCTTCAGGCTGTAGTTGCCGACCACGACGTTCAACAACTGGGTGAGCTCACCCCCGGCTGATTCGACGGCGTAACTGATCGTCGCTCGGGCGCGGGAGCGATCGAGCACCTCGAATCCTTCAATCTGGCCAACGATCCCGGCGCGAATCTCTCCGACTGGCAGAAGCTCGATCGGAAGCTCGATAGTTTGCTCGACGCAAATGTCCTGCGCCGTCGCCAGCGCCGCTCGCTCGTCAGCCTGAATGAGGTAGGAGACTTTGAACCGCTGGCCCGATAGTCCGATCGGAGCCTCGGGAATCATTCGCCACGCGCCGGCCGGAGGTCGGGCGCGGACTTCGCCCAGGCCGGAATCACGCAGATGAAGCCCAGTTGCTGGTGGTCATCCGCCTGAAACTGATGGACTTCGTCCGGCTCGACGTACACCGCGTCGCCGACGCCAATCTCCGACCAGCGGTCGCCCAATCTTACCCGGCCGCACCCCTGGACGATGACCACACCGTGTTGATGTCGATGGTGCTCGAGCGCCGAGTGCCCGCCGGGCGGGATCGTGAAGTAGCGCACCACGAAGTCTTCGGCGCCTTCGTCGCGTCCGATCAAGACCCGTCGGGTCGCTCCGACGGTCGCGTTTCCCGACGCGTACTCTTTGACCGGCACCGTCCGATAGTCCCAGGTCTCCGAGCCTTCAACGACCTGGCGATGGACCACGCCCACGGTTCCCCCTTTCGTCAAGACAGCGCTCGCCCCAGCTTCACGCTGCCTGGCTTCTGAGATTACAATAGCCGTGAGACATGATACACGTTGTCGTAGTGGCGTGTCATTCAACTGGTGGGAGGCGAGAATAATGTCAACTGAATATGGCGCGCCGGGTCTCGCGTCAGAAATCTCACGCGAGACCCCGCCGGCCCGAGCGGTTGCCCTCTGGTGGCTCGGGCAGTCGAGCTACGTGATCAAAGGGGCAGGCA
>JBOGTX010000095.1:0-2169 GCA_050695695.1 Chloroflexota bacterium | reverse complement strand
ATGAAGTAGGGCTTCGCCAGATCGGGAGCCGCCGGTCCGGACGCCAGCGCCTGGCGAAGGGCGCCGGCCTCGGCGGGCGTGAGATCCCCGGTGAACGCGGCGACCGCCACCGGACCGTCGATCTTCGCGTGCGGGTCAGCGGGGTCGAACAGGACCAGGCCATCCGACAACGCTTCAAGCCATTCGATCAGATCGTTCCGCCGGCCCGGTTCGACGGCGCACACAAAATGGTCAAGCGAGAACTGATCGGCGGCGCGTCGAAGCACGCCGAGGGTAGCCAGCTCGCGACCGTCGGCCGCGAATAGAGACACCGTCGTCGCCATTCCGACCGCGAGCCCCCAGACACTCCCGTCGGTGGCTTCGCTCAAGAATTGGCGCGCTCGGCGACCGATCACTCCGACCAGCTCGCGCCCCTCGAAGGAATTTGGTGGCGGACAGTAGCTTGTCGGCCAGCCCTCGGGCTCCGCGGGACCGATCGCGCGCCGCGCGATCAAGTCCGCCACGCCGGCCCGCGCCTTCCTCAGGGCGTCCAGGCGAATCTTGCCCCGCGCGGCGGTCTCCCCGTGGTCGAAATAGCTGAACGTCTCGATGCCAAACAGGACGTCCGCGATGACGTTCCCCAGCGTCCGCATATCGTCAGGGGTCAATCCGCGCTGGGTGAGCCAGGGCGTGCCCAGTCGAATGCCGCTGGGAAAATTCGCGCTGGTGTCCCCGGCGATCGTGTTCTTGTTGCAGACGATGCCGCACCGATCGAGAATCCGCGCGGCGACCTCACCGTTCAACGGAACCCCGCTCGGCTCCGGGATCGCCCGGACGTCCACCAACAGCAGATGAGTGTTGGTGCCTCCGTAAGCGATCTTCAGTCCGCGGTGAGCAAGCACCTCGGCCAGGGCCTTCGCGTTGGCGACGATCGTCCGCTGGAGCTCCAGGAAAGCCGGCTGCTCGGCGATCTTGAAGGCAACCGCGAGCGCCGCGATCGTATTCAGATGCGGCCCGCCTTGCAGGCCAGGAAAAACGGCTCGATCGATCCGCCGCGCCAGCGACTCGCTCGTGGTCAGGATGATCGCGGCGCGAGGTCCGATCATCGTTTTGTGCGTCGTGAAGGTCGTCACGTCGGCGATGCCGACCGGGTTCGGAAAAAGACCAGCCACGGCCAGGCCGGCCGGGTGGGAGATATCGGCCATCAAGTACGCTTTGCGCGGCAGGCTGTCGCAGATCTTCCGCAGTCGGACGAAGTCGATATCCCACGGGTACGCCGACGCCCCGGACACGATCAGCCGCGGATTGTGCTCCCGGGCAAGCCGCTCGACTTCGTCGTAATCGATCCGGCCGGTGTTTGAATCGACCCCATAGGGAACGACTTTGAAGAGCCTCCCGGACAGGTTGACCGGACTACCGTGCGACAGATGGCCGCCCTGGGCGAGGTTCATCCCCATGATCGTGTCGCCCGGTTGAAGGAGAGCGAGGTAGACCGCGGTGTTCGCGTTGGCGCCGGACCAGGGTTGGACGTTCGCCTGAATCTGATCCGGGCCAATCTGCACCGGGTTGTGGGGAAAGCGATTCGGGGCGAAGAGATGGCGAATGCGGTTCTGGGCGAGGGCCTCGATCAGATCGGCGAATTCGGTGCCCTTGTAGTAGCGACGGTCGCCATAACGGTGAAAGTACGCGTTCTGATACGCGACGTCGCCGATCAGGTCCGCGGGCTCGCGGGTGGTATGGGCGGCGGGATAACCCTCGGCGTACAAATCGGTGAAGACGCTACCGAGGGCGCGTCGCACCGACGGCGGCGCGATGCTTTCCGAGGCGATCATGATCAGCTTGTTGACCTGACGCGCCTCTTCGAAAGCCGTGATCCGCGCCGACTCGGGGTCGACGTCATCCCACGCCGCATCGAAGAGAAAGCCGGTGCGTTCGCTAATCTGTTCCTGCATTCGTACTCCCAACCCGGTTTCGACGCGCGGCCAGGCCGGCCGCGACCGGGCCGCCATCGCTAGCAGATCAGTGTAACACCTCGATTCAATCCGGCAAAAGTCGCGCGTGAGCTCAGCGGCGGCATCTCCCACTCACTTCAGGAGCACGCCGCCGATCGAGACCAAGGAGCCGCCCTCGGGATCGGCCGGACACTGATCGTAGCCAACGACCTCACCCTGGCAGGAGCCAAGGTAGCGG
>JBOGTX010000094.1:0-1893 GCA_050695695.1 Chloroflexota bacterium | reverse complement strand
GCTCACGTTCGAGGAACGACCGGTGCTGGTCGACGAGTCCAACGACGACCGCCTCGCGGTCGTCACGGTGGCGATTCGGGAGAAAGAGAAGGTCGCCGCCGTTTTTCAGCGGCTCGGGGTCAGCTATTCCGAGGCCGCGGCGGGTGGAACGATCGCCGGCCCGGGCGCGGTGGGCGATACCAACGCGGCGCGCAAGGGCATCATCCTCCAGGGCTACCTCGACGTGATCGACCGCAAGAGGGCCCAGTTCAAAGCAGCCGAGACGAAGCCCGGCGAGAAATGGACGCCTGCCCTGGAGGCCCAGCTCGGCCGGCTGAGGGAGTGCATCGCCAGCAAGGATAACCTGGTTGGCTGGCAGGTTTTGAAGACACTCGTCAAGAACGTCAACAAAGTCCAGGGCGTCAAGGGGGCGGCGCCGGAGAAGATGACGTCCGAGGAGAAAGAGGCCATCGTCAAGGCCATTCCGGAGGCGCGGAGCCACGCCTTTGGCCTGATCACCGGCCTCTTCAGCGACGTCGAGGGCATCAAGCGCGAGTTTCGGGTGACCGAGGAGACCGACGTCGCGAAGGTGAAGAGCAACCTTCAAAAGATCGCCGTGCACATGCTTCAGCTCAAGCCGGAGCAGATCCGACTGGACGAGGATGGGACGCTGGCTTTCAGTCGCGGTGGCGCGGTGAATAGCGGCACCGGCCAGGGCTCGAGCATCACCTTCTCGCGGCACTGGCTGGCGCATTCTCTGGACCGGCGCGCCGCCGAGCTGATCCACGAGGCCTCGCACGGGACCGAAGGGGTGGAGACCAAAGATCTCGCCTACCTGGGATTCTGGGCCGACGCGATCATCAAGGGGAAGTCGGCGGTCGTGAACGCGCCGACCTACGAGCGCGCGGCGATGGCCCAGGCGGCGAAGCAGGCCCACGAGCCCGCCCCGACCGGCAAGCAGCTGACCCTCAACGGGGGTGACGAGCAGGAGCGCGCGGGGCGGAACGACCGCCTGGTCAACGCCCTGGGCAAGGTCGACTTCCACGTGACCCAGGCCTGGTGGTTCGTGAACAACGTCTCGCGGTTCGCGAAGAAGATTCCGGGTGATGACGAGCTGCGGAAGGACAAGATCGAGACCGGGTACACCTGGCGGCTCTTTCAACGCCGGCACCCATGGGTCGCGAAGGTCTGCGCGTCGATCGGGGCCCCGGTGGCCAAGTCGCAGAGCGGGCGAACGGTTTTTACCCCGGTGGACCAGGAGCTGATCGACCTGTACGTCCACCATCTGGCCGAGGTGAAGGACGCCGTCGACGCGATCAGCCAGGTGGACCTGGTCGACGACGCGCCGGACAAGACGGTCGAAGTGAATATAGTTCACCTGCCCTCGAACATCATCGGGCGGGCCGATGACGAGATCCAGGCCTGGATCACGAACGAAGTGGCCCTCGCCAGCAAGGTTCCGGACCGGCTGAAGGACCCCTCGTTCTATGAAGCCGTCAAGATCATCTCCGGTTGGAAAGACTCGGTGGAACCGGGCGTCGACAAGAGCGGAATTTAGGCTGCCGGGCCGAGAATCCATTCCCTTGACTCCGCGCGCCTTCTCCGGTTATTATTTCGTTTGATGAATAATTCGGTCGGTGATTATTTCTTGGCCCGAAGCGCCCGCCGCCGGAGGTGCCCCGATTGAGTGCGGCCATCATCAATACGAACGACGTCGACCGGCTCTCCCGGGGAATCATGCGGCTGATCTGGCTGGATTCCCGGCGCCTTGCTCAGACGCTGGCCGGCTACGATCTGACGGTTCCCCAATTCTTTACACTGCTCGCGATCAATCGCCAGGGACCGGCCTGTCGGATGGGCGATCTTGCCCACCAGATGGTTCAAGCGTCGCCGACACTGACCGGCATCGTCACC